>CAOOJO010000033.1:0-5905 GCA_948496895.1 uncultured Acetatifactor sp.
CTGATCAAGTTCCCCGGGGTGGCCCTGTTCTCCTGCCATGACCATCAGTTCGTGCAGACCACGGCCAACCGCATCATAGAGCTGCTGCCGGACGGGCATATGATCGACAAGATCACTACCTACGACGAGTATCTGGCCAATGACGAGATGGCCAGGAAACGCACGGTCTTCACCGCCCAGAAAGAGGAGGAGGACTGAAGTCTTAAGAGTTCCTGTGGAAAAGCCTGAGAAGCAAAGGCCTGACAGACGGGCAAAGGGGGAAATATGCCGGCAGTAGACTTACATGTACATTCCAACCGCTCTGACGGAAGCTTCACGCCCAGGCAGCTGGTGGATTACGCGATGGAAAAGGGGCTGGCGGCCTTTGCCCTCACGGATCACGACACCATAGACGGGCTGGAGGAAGCAATTCAATACGCGGAGAGCCTGCGGACGGAGCGAAAAGACAATAGCGGGACTTCCCGGGCAGACGCTGCTCCCGCCGCGGAGGACGCAAAGCGCCGGGGGCCGGTGCCGGAGGTCATCCCCGGAATCGAGTTCTCCACGGAATACCAGGGGAACGACGTGCACATCCTGGGACTGTACATCAATTACCACAATCACGTCTTCATAAGGCGGCTCCGGGACTTCGTGGATTCCCGGACCACCAGGAACCAAAAGATGTGCCGTCTCCTGCAGGACGCGGGCATCGACCTCACCTATGAGGCCCTGCTGTCCAGGTTCCCGGATGCCGTCATCACCAGGGCCCATTACGCCAAATACATGCTGGAGCAGGGCTATGTGAAGAGCATGTCCGAAGCCTTCGACCGCTATATAGGGGATGACGGCCCCTGCTTCATCCCCCGGGAAAAGGTGACGCCCGCGGACGCGGTGGAGCTGGTCCTGTCAGCCGGGGGCATCCCCATCCTGGCCCACCCCGTCCTCTACCATATGGGCGACCAGGAGCTGGACACGTTGACTTCCCAGCTAAAGCAGGCCGGGCTGATCGGCCTGGAGGCCGTCTACAGCACCTACACCGCCGCCGATGAGCGCCGGATGCGGGGACTGGCGAAAAAATACGGACTGCTCGTCAGCGGCGGCAGCGATTTCCATGGGGCCAACAAGCCGGGGCTGGATTTAGGCACAGGTTATGGGAGCCTGTTCATCCCCCTGTCTCTGCTGGAGAATCTGAAAAAGGCCCTGAAAGTTTAAGCCAAACCGACAAAAAAGAGGCTGTCACCCAAGACAGCCCCTTTTTTGTCCTCAATCGTGTTCCTCAGCCTTCCACTATCAGATATCTGCCGTCGCCGATGTCGAATACCTCGTCCGCGTCCAGAATCTCTTCATCCATGACGCCTTCCGTATCAATGCCTTCCTCTTCGAAATACTCGATTACCTCTTCGACGGAATCGACTACCACAGCCATGCACTCTTCCAGAAAATCCTCAGCCTCCTCCAATGTCTCCGCCACCTTTTCGGGGAATAGCTGTAGCTGGTTCTCTAAAAAGCACTCCAATACGTCATCGTCAAACTGCTGCATTTTTTTCCCTCCTATGAGTTATTGTAAATCTTATTCACATGATAATACGATCAGATGCCTATGTCAATATCTTCTAAGATTCCTATGTTTTCCCCAAAAAATCCAAAAAAACATCCCATATTTTTCCACATTCTGCACAAATATCCATGCGTTGAGACCCTTAAGTGAACCGCAGCAGCTCCAGCGGGTACTCGATGACGGCATCCGCGCCGCCCTCCTCCAGCTCCGCCCTGTCCCGGAAGCCCCAGAGCGCGCCCACGGTAAAGGCACCCGCGCTTTTCCCCGTCTTCATGTCCGTGGCCGTGTCGCCCAGATAGAGCAGGTCCTCCACCCTAAGGTCAAGCTGATTCAGAATCCGGAACACCCCGTCCGGGCTGGGCTTGATCGCCAGGCCCTCCTTCTGTCCTTCTATGACATCAAAGTAGTCTTTCCCGTACAGGGTCTCTATGACATTGACCGTCTCCGCGTGGGGCTTGTTGGAGAGCACGGCAATCTTCACATGCTGGGCCTTCAGCGTGGCCAGCAGCTCCGGGATGCCGTCATAGGGGCGCACCCGGTACATGCAGTTCTCTTTGAAAATCTCCCGGTACAGGGCATAGGCCTCCTCGAAATGAGCAAGTCCCGTATCCCCTCCGGCTATCAGCGCCCGCCTGACCAGGTTCCTGGCGCCGTCCCCCACGAAATATTTGTACTGCTCCACGGTAAATGGCCCGTATCCGAACTTCTCCATGGTCCTGTCGCCGCTGTATTTTATGCTGTGGATAGAGTCGGAAAGGGTTCCGTCCAAGTCGAAAATCACCGCTTTTTTCATCATATGATCCATTCCTTTGCTTCCTGGTAAAGTCTGCCAACGGGCAGTCCCACTACATTGTTGTAATCCCCCTCGATGCCCTTCACGTATCTGGCGAAGAGTCCCTGGATGCCATAGGCCCCCGCCTTGTCCATGCAGTCGCCGGTGGCCACATAAAAGGCAATCTCCTCTTCTGTTAAAGGGCAGAACGCCACCCCCGTCCTCTCATGAAATGTTTTATGTCTCTCTGCGCCGCGGCCGGACCTATCCTGGCGCAATCCTGCCGGACATTGTCCGCCGCAGGATGTCCCTGCGCCATCCCGGGAGACCTCCCTGCCCGGACGGTACAGCAATGTCACGCCGGTATACACCTCATGGGTCTTACCTGACAGCTCCCGCAGCATCTCCTCCGCCTCCCGGGGGCTGTGGGGCTTGCCCAGTATCCGCCCCTCCAGCGCTACCACCGTATCCGCGCCGATGACGAGCATGTCTTCCTCCCCGTCCTGAACCGCCGCAAGCACCGCCTCCGCCTTCTGAACGGACAGCTCCTCCACTACCTGCCAGGGCAGGGTGGCGCTCACCTTTTCCTCCACATCGCTTACCCTTACCTCAAAATCCAGCCCTATCTGCGCCAGCAGCTCCCTCCTGCGGGGAGACGCGGACGCCAGTATGATTCTCGTCCTATTCCTCATGGCTGGTCTCCGGGATGAACGTCCTGGTCATCTGCTCTTCCTCTCCGGCCATCCGCTTCGCCTCGGCCACGGCCTCCTGGCAGAAGGCCTCCTGGGAGCAGTACGCCTGCCGCCCTCTCTTGCTGGCCCTGGTGTAGGTGCCGTCAGGCCGCAGCACCGATGCCTTGATATTGTCGGCCAACTGGCTCTGCAGGATATGGAGCAGCTTTTCCTTCAGCTCAGGCCGGTCCACCGGGAAGAGAATCTCCACCCGGCGCTCTAAGTTCCTGGGCATCCAGTCCGCGCTGCCGCAGTAGATCTCATAGTTCTGATCGTTCTCAAAATAGAATATTCTGCCATGCTCCAGGAAATTCCCCACGATGGAGCGCACCGTGATATTCTCGCTGACGCCCTTGATGCCTGTCTTCAGGCAGCAGATGCCCCGCACGATCAGATCAATCTTCACCCCCGCCGCGGCAGCGCTATACAGCGCCGCGATCACGTCCTGGTCGCAGAGGGAATTCATCTTGGCCACGATGCGGGCGGGCCTGCCCTCCAGGGCGAATTTCTTCTCCCTGTCGATGAGATAGAGGAACCGGTTCTTCAGCCACAGCGGCGCCAGAGACAGCTTGTTCCACACCAGGGGCTCCGAATAGCCGGACAGCATATTGAAGACGGCCGTGGCGTCCTCCCCGATGGCCTCGGAGCAGGTGAACAGCCCGATGTCCGTATAGAGCTTGGCCGTGGCGTCATTATAGTTCCCGGTGCCCAGATGGACATAGCGCCTGATGCCGTCCTCCTCCCTGCGCACCACCAGCGTAATCTTGCTGTGGGTCTTCAGTCCCACCAGGCCGTAGATGACATGACAGCCCGCCTTCTCCAGCATCCTGGCCCAGACGATGTTGTTCTCCTCGTCGAAGCGGGCCTTCAGCTCCACCAGCACGGACACCTGCTTGCCGTTCTCCGCCGCCAGGGCCAGGGCCGCGATGATCGGGGAATTGCCGCTGACCCGGTACAGGGTCTGCTTGATGGCCAGGACCTCCGGATCCTTGGCCGCCTGGCGGATGAACTCCACCACAGGCGCAAAGGTCTGGTAGGGATGGTGCAGCAGGATGTCGCCCTTGCGGATCTCATCGAATATCCTGCAGCCCGCCGGGAGCTGGGGCACCGGCTGGGGCGTGTACTTCGGGCTCTTCAGATGGTCAAAGCCCTCCAGCCCGTACAGCTTCATCAGGACAGTCAGGTCTAAAGGTCCGTCCAGGGAATAGAGGTTATCCTCCTCGATATGCAGCTCCTCCTCCAGGATCCGCAGCAATCTCTTGTCGCAGCGGGCCGCCACCTCCAGCCGGATGGCCTCCCCCCACTGGCGCTTCTTCAGCTGCTTCTCGATTTCCTTCAAAAGGTCTGCCGCCTCGTCCTCCTCGATGTCCAAGTCGGCATTGCGCATGATTCTAAACGGGTAAGCGCATACAATGTCATAGTTCAGGAACAGCTTATGCATGTTCCGCTCAATAATCTCCTCCAGGAAGATGACCTTGCGCAGCTTCCCGTCCGAGGGCAGCTCCACCACACGGCTTAAGACGCTTGGCACCTGCACCGTGGCGAACTCCAGCTCCTCGCCGATGTCCTTCTTGCGAACCAGCGCCGCGATGTTCAGGGTCTTGTTCCGGATCAGCGGAAAAGGCCTGGAGGAGTCCACCGCCATGGGCGTCAGCACCGGATACACATTCTCCTCGAAATATTTGTCCACGAAGACCATTTCCTTCTTCGTCAGATCCTCATGCCTGCCCACGATGGCAAGGCCGTTCTGCTTCAGCTTCGGCACCAGGGAACGGTTGTAGGTGGAATACTGCAGTTCCACCAGCTCATGGATGGCCACGCTGAGGAGCTCCAGCTGTCTCCCCGGCGTCAGCCCGGCGATGTCCGGCTTCTGGTACTTGGCATGTACCATGTCCCGCAGGGAAGCCACCCTGATCATGAAGAATTCATCCAGATTGGAGGCGGTGATGCTCAAGAACTTCAGCCGCTCGAACAATAGTGTGGATTTGTCCCGGGCCTCGTTCAGCACCCTGTGGTTGAACAGAATCCAGCTCAGCTCCCGGTTCGTATAATATTCCGGATTGTAAAAATCAATCTCTCCCATATCTACACCCCTTTGCGCGCCGCGATGCGCATTTTTTCAAAATAGTTTCCGCTGCTTCAGCACCGGCTCCACGCTGAACACCTCTTTGAAGAAATCCGCGTTGGCTTCCACGAAGCCCTTCTCCAGGATGATGTCCTCCTGGGTATCCACCGTGAGAATCAGCTGGCCGTCCTTAAATGTGGCCCGCAGACCTTTCAGCTTCTGCTTGTGGCTCCTGTCCAGACAGCTTGCCAGGCGCAGGATCGCCGTCAGCTTGGCCACCACCAGGAAGGCCTCCCGCTCCAGGCTGTCTGTGCGCTGCACGTCATAGACGAACCTGCTGTGGTTGAACCGCACCACATTCGCCACGATCTCCCGCTCCTCATGGGACAGGCCGATGATCTCCGTGGCCATGATGATCTGGTAGGAGGTCTCCCCCGTGTTCACCAGGCTGATATATTTCCCGCAGTCGTGGAGAATCGCCGCCAGCCGCAGATAGAGCCGCTCCCTCTTGCCCAGGCCGTGCACCTTCTTCAGGCTGTCGAAGATGGTGGTGGCGATATTGTCCAGGATTTCGGAGCGCTTCCTGCTCACCATGTACCGCTTGCTGATATTGAACGCGCAGGCGATGATGTCCTCCTCGAAATCATGTTCCCCCCGGAACATCCTGATCTTCTCCGCGTATTCGTAGGCGATGCCGTCGCAGAGCGTCACCCCCGGCGTCCAGATAAGCTTTACCCCCATCAGCTCCGCGATGCATTTGATCAGTACGGCGCTGATGAACACCAGCGGAATCCTCTCCT
>CAOOJO010000033.1:5915-13906 GCA_948496895.1 uncultured Acetatifactor sp.
ATCCGCACCGGATTCTGGCTGCGCAGCACCTCAAAAATCGTGTCGAAGTCCTCCGCGTTGAGGAACGCCTTGCCGCTGTCGCCGCCGTTCTTCTTCACCGTCCAGGGCGAGAGATAGTCGTCCACGATGATCAGGTTCCGTATCCCCCTGTCCTTCAGGTAGAGCTTCTCGTAGGTGTCCAGCCTGGCCATGGCCATCTCATAGATCACGTCCTCCATCTGGGAGCCCTTCACGGCGAAGCGGTTCAGATAATCCTGAATCCGCAGCACTCCCAGGCGCACGTTCTGGGTGGAGACCAGCGTGTCGTTGTCGAACAGGGACAATTGGATGCTGCCCCCGCCGATGTCCAGAATGGCCGTCTTCTCCTCGATGATCTTCCGGAAGCTCTCTCCCTTTGACGCGACAGACTTGTAGTCCATGAACCGCTGCTCCGAATTGCTCAGGATTTCCACCTTGATTCCCGTGCGCTGGGCTATCCTGTCCTGCACGATGGTGGTGTTCTCCGTCTCCCGGATGGCGCTGGTGGCGTAGGCTCTGTAATTCTCCACCTTGTAGGCCTTCATGATATCGGAGAAATCCTTCAGTGTCCGGCAGAGCTCATCCATCTTCTCGTTGCCGATCTTGCCCGTGGCGTAGGTATCGGAGCCTAAGTCCAGACGCTTGCTGACGCAGTCGATCTCCCGCATGTTGTCCTTGCCGGAAAACTCGAATATCTTCAGCGTCAGCTCGTAGCTGCCCACATCAATGGCAGCAAAAGTCCTGATGCCCATCCACAAATCACCTCCTATTCTTATTCCAGTTCCGCATCCCCAATATATAATCGATGAACTGCTGGGCCGTCCTGCCGGAGAGTCCTCCGTGGGACAGCTCCCATTTGTTGGCTTCCAGCAATAGCTCCTCCTGCGGCATCTTGATTCCGTATCTGTCCGCCAGCGCCCCCACGATGCCCTGGAACTGCTTCTTGTCCGGCGCGCCGAAGTAGATGGTGACCCCGAAGCGGTACACCAAAGACAGCTTCTCCTGCACCGTATCGCTGGTGTGCATGTCCTGGCGAATCTCCGGCAGATGCCCGTCCTCGGTCTTGTCGCCGTAGTTCTCCCGGATCAGATGGCGGCGGTTGGAGGTGGCGTAGATCAGCACGTTCTCCGGCTTCCTCTCCAGCCCGCCCTCGATGACCGCCTTCAGATATTTATATTCTATCTCAAAATCCTCGAAGCTCAAATCGTCCATGAAAATGATGAATTTATAATTGCGGCTCTTTATTTGGCTGATGATTTCGTTCAGATCCTGGAACTGGTGCTTGTACACCTCTATGACACGCAGCCCCCTGTGGTAGTACTCGTTGGCGATGGCCTTGATGCAGGAGGATTTCCCCGTGCCCGCGTCGCCGAAGAGCAGGCAGTTGTTGGCCTTCCGCCCGGAGACGAAGGCCTCCGTGTTGTCCCGTAGCTTCTTTTTCTGAAGCTCATAGCCCACCAGGTCGTCCAGCTTCACATGGGCGATATTGAGAATCGGCTCTATCCTGGCACCGGTCCCCATGGACAGGCCCTGTCCCTCTCTGACAATGCGGAAAGATTTGTGCAGGCCGAATTTTCCTACCCCGTATTCTCCGTAAAAGTCCGTCAGGGTACTTTTCATCTCCGCCGGCGTGGCCGCTTCCCCCAGCTTTACCGCCAGCTCACAGATGCGCTCACAGATCCGGGAATTGTAGACCCTGCTCTCCAGGGCGCTGCCCTGGTAATGCTCTATCATGGAGAACGCCTCTATGCCCAGCAGCCTGCACATGGGCGCGAAGTCATAGTCGAAGAACTCCTTGAAAATCTCCATATCGTGCAGCACCGCCTCGTTGACAGTCCCCTCCACTTCGCCCCGCATCTCGCAGCCCCGGCTGTAGCTGTTCACATGAATCACCAGCAGATGGGTCAGATAGCAGTGCCACAGATTGCCGTGGAAGCCGTATGTCCCTGCCATCTCCAGAAGGCTGTGGATACACCCGCAGAACCTGTCCTTTGTATTCCGCTCCGAACCGGGTCCCCCTTTCACTTTCCCGCACTGTTCCATGACACCGTCGTCATACTCGTTCATCAGAAGCGCCATGCTGTGCAGCAGCCTGCCCCTGTCGTCCGGAAATCCCCTGTATAGCATCAGTTCACAATCTCTCATCATTTTCGTCCACGCTCTTCCCCATTCATTCTTTTCACAAATCTTAATAATTCCCCAGAATCTTCATGTTCCGGGCCTCTTCCCGAAGCCCCCGCAGGGCGTTCTTCACCGCGCTGTCCGACAGGTTCCCCTCGAAGTCGATGAAGAAGCGGTACTCCCAGTTCCGGTCCTCGATGGGGCGGCTCTCGATTTTGGTCATGTTCAGATGGTTATAGATGAAATGGGACAGCATATGGTACAGGGAGCCGCTCTCATGGGGCACCTCGAAGCAGATGCTGATCTTGCCCGCGTCCTTCCGGAATATCTTCTGGCCGCTGACGATGATGAACCTGGTGGAGTTGGTGCCGGAGTGGTTCACCTTCCGCTGCAGCACCTCCAGCCCGTAGATTGCCCCCGCGTGCTCGCTGGCGATAGCGGCCTGGGACTTGTCCCCGTCATCGGCCACCTTCTTGGCGGCGAAAGCATTGTTCTGCATGCTGATCTGCCGCCAGTCGTGGAGGCCCAGGTACTTGGCGCTCTGCATCAGGGACTGGGGATGGGAGTAGACCGTCCTGATGTCCTCCGGCCTGGCTCCGGGCACCCCTAACAGGCAGTGCTCGATTTTGATGATCTGCTCCCCCACGATATAATTTTCATACTCCTGGAGCAGGTCGTATATCTCGCTGACGATCCCCGCCGTGGAGTTCTCGATGGGAAGCACGGCGAAGTCCGCGCTGCCCTCCTCGATGGCGTCCATGGCCTCCCGGAAGCTGTCCACATGGAAGCTGTCCACGCGTTCCCCGAAGAACTGCAGCATGGCCGCCTGGGAATAGGCCCCCTCCGCCCCCTGGAACACCACCCTGGCATTTCCGGTGTCCAGGTGGTCCACGCTGATGAAGGGCAGCTTGTCCGAACGTCCGTTCTCCATCAGGAGCTGGTACTGGAGCTTCCTGCTCATGGAGATAATCTGCTCGAACAGCTCCACGATGCAGAAGCCGTTGAACTCATTGCTGGCAAGGGCGCGCACCCTGGCCAGCTTCTCCGCTTCCCTGCTCTTGTCCAGGACATTTTTCCCCGAGGCTATCTTGTACTGGGCCACCTGTCTACTGATGTCCATGCGCTGCTCGAACAGCTCCACCATCTGCGCGTCTATGGCATCGATGCGCTCTCTCAATTCTGTCAGATCCATATCTGCGACTCCTTTGTCTTAAGCTTTTTTATCCTATTTCCATCTTATTTTCTATCTTATACCAAAACAATCTTGATAGCAAGCAAAAAGGGGTGTAAAATAGAAAGCAATGAAATCTGGAGGTATCCACATGAGATTGAAGAAATCTGTAAAAATCGTTTTGGGCATCATCATCTTCGCCTTGGTGGCCGGCGTGGTGATTCTGCTGGCCCTGACCCAGCGGGTGGTCATGAATCCCGACGGCACCGTGGGCAACACTGCCGGCAACCTGAACAATGACGGACGCTTCTGCGAATATGACGGAACCGTCTATTTCCTGAACTCCTTCCCCGGGGGCGGTCTCTTCTCCATGACCCCGGACGAGACGGAGCTGCGCAGGCTCAACTCCCTGGAGGTGCGCAATATCCTGGCCGGCGGCAAATATCTTTACTATTACCACACGGGCATCTCCTATGAGGATGCCGGATTCACGGGGGCTTTGGGCCTTCGCACCTTCCAGCGCTGCAAGCTCAACGGCAGCAACGCCACCTCCCTGACCACGAAAGTGGTGGTGACCGGGCAGCTTGTGAACAATTACCTCTACCTCCTCACCGCCTACAATGACGACATCTCCTTCTCCAAGATGAAGATAGACAATTCCGATGAGGTGAAGCTGGCGGACTATGAGATCAATCCCGCCTGCGCGGAGGACGGCTTCATCTATTATAACGGCACCCAGGGCAACCATTTCCTCTATGCCCTTGACACCGCCACGGACGCGCCCAGGGAAATCTGGAGGGGCAATCTGTGGAATCCCGTCCTGGAGGGGGACTATGTCTACTACATGGACGTAGCAAACGACTACAGGCTCTGCCGCTATTCCCGTTCTCAGGACGTAATCGAGGTGCTGACCCAGGATCGCATAGAATGCTTCAATGTGGGCGGCGGCTATGTGTACTACCAGACCAACGGGGCCGACGCGGCCTTAAAGTGCATGGGGGCTGACGGCAGCAATCCCACAGTGATCGCCACAGGCGTCTACCACAATATCAACATGACCTCCCGGTATGTGTATTTCCAGGAGTTTAAGGACGACTCCACCATCTACCACTCGGCCCTTGGCAGCAGCGGCTATGAGGTGTTCCAGGCGGCCCAGGACGCGGCGGCCCAGGATTGATAAGCCGCCGCTCACTCCTCGATATGGTCCAGCCCCTGGCTGAGAATCGTCACGATATGGGAATCCGCCAGGGAATAGAATATGGTCTTGCCCTCCCGGCGGTTCTTCACCAGATCCATCTGCTTCAGCACCCGCAGCTGGTGGGAAATCGCCGACTGGGACATGCCCAGCACAGCCGCGATGTCGTAGACGCACATCTCCGCGGCCAACAGCACGTACAGAATCTTCAGCCGCGTGCCGTCCCCGAACACCTTGAAGAACTCCGCCAGATCCAGCAGCTCCTCCTCCGGGGGCATCTTCTCGTCTATCTGCTTCAATGTCTCTTTATCTACATGGAGATACGCGTTCTCTTCCATCTGCACCCTCTTCTCTCATCTTTCATTCTCAGAAAACTTTTTGCAGTTATTGCCATTTTACAACAATTTCTCCTTTCGCGCAAATCATTTTTCATCCGCATTGACAGTTCGCCGGCGTTACCCTTGCAAAGAACCTTCCTATCATGTAAAATAGGAAGCCAAGAGGATTTTACAGGAGAGAGGATAAAAAGATGGTACTGTCTTGTCACAATATAAGCAAAGCGTTCCTGGAGAACAGGGTGCTGCAAAATGTCAGCTTCCATATAGAGGATTACGAAAAAGCGGCCATCGTGGGCATCAACGGCGCGGGGAAGACCACACTGCTGCGCATCCTGGTGGGGGAGATGGAGCCGGACGCGGGGACCGTGACCCTTACCAGGGGCAAGACCCTGGGGTATCTGGCCCAGGACGGGGCTGTGGACACTGCCAACACCATCTACGAGGAGCTTCTGTCGGTAAAGCAGCATCTGATCGACCTGGAGCGCCGCATCCGCGAATGCGAAATCGCCATGCAGTCCAAAGAGGGCAGCGCCCTGGAGGCTCTTATGAAGCAGTACGGCTCCCTGACCCACGCCTTTGAGATGGGGGACGGGTACCTCTACAAAAGCGAGCTCACAGGGGTGCTGAAGGGCCTGGGGTTCCCGGAATCAGAGTTCGGGAAGCCTGTCCGCACCCTCTCCGGCGGTCAGAAGACCCGGGTGGCCCTGGGCAAGCTCCTCCTGCAGAAGCCCGACCTGATCATCCTGGACGAGCCCACCAACCACCTGGACATGAACTCCATCGCCTGGCTGGAGACCTATCTGATGAACTACAGGGGCGCAGTCATCATCGTCTCCCACGACCGCTATTTCCTGAACCGGATTGCCACCAAGGTCATCGAGATCGACCAGACCAGGTCCACGGTCTTTTCCGGGAATTATTCCGACTATGCCGTGAAGAAGGAGCAGCTGCGGGCCGCCGCCATGGCCGCCTATCTGAACCAGCAGCGGGAGATCCGGCACCAGGAGGAGGTCATAGAGCGGCTGCGCTCCTACAATACGGAGAAGTCCGTCCGCCGGGCCGAGAGCAGGGAGAAGCTCCTGGAGAAGATGGACGTACTGGAAAAGCCCACGGAAGCCCGGACGGACATGCGCATCCGCCTCACCCCCAGAAAACAGAGCGGGAACGATGTGCTCACCGTGGAGAAGCTCGGCAAGGCCTTCGGCCGCCAGCTCCTGTTCGAAAATGTCGATTTTGAAATCAAGCGGGGGGAGCATGTGGCCATCATCGGGGATAACGGCACAGGGAAGACCACGCTTTTAAAGATTTTGAACCGGGTGCTGCCGCCGGACAGCGGGAGCTTTCGGCTGGGCATGAACGTGGAAATCGGCTATTACGACCAGGAGCACCATGTGCTCCATGGGGAGAAGACATTGTTCGAGGAGATTTCGGACGACTATCCCTATCTGAACAATACGGAAATCCGGAATATCCTGGCTGCTTTTCTGTTCACCGGTGACGATGTGTTCAAGCGTATTGAGGATTTAAGCGGCGGGGAGCGGGGCCGGGTCTCTTTGGCCAAGCTCATGCTGGGCAATGCCAATTTTCTGATTCTGGACGAGCCCACCAACCATCTGGACATCGCCTCCAAGGAGATTCTGGAGGACGCGCTGAACAGCTACGAGGGCACTGTGCTGTATGTGTCCCATGACAGGTACTTCATCAACAGGACGGCCCACCGGATTCTGGATCTGACGGCGCAGAGGTTCGTGAACTATATCGGCAATTATGATTACTATCTGGAAAAGCACGATGCCGTGATGGCGGCTGTGGAGGCCGTGGGGATTGCGGGGGCTTCACAGGCCGGAGCGGCTTCCGGCGCGGGAGCAGGGGGCGACCGTTTGACTTCGGTCTCGTCTTCCGCTGCGGGAGCCGACAGGAACGGCTCCGCCGCATCCCCTGACGGATCCTTGGCTGGCATAGCCGATTCCGGCGCATCCGCCAAACCTGCGGAATCCGACGCGAAGCAGGACTGGCTGGCCAAAAAGGAGGAGCAGGCGCGAATCCGCAAGAAAGAGAACGATTTGAAAAAGTGCGAGGAAAAAATCGCCGCCCTGGAGGACAGGAACGCCGAAATCGATGCCCTGCTCTCTGACCCCGCCATCGGCACCCAGGTAGCCCGGCTCCAGGAGCTTACCACGGAGCAGGCTGCGCTTCAGGAGACGCTGGAGCAGTTGTACGCGGAGTGGGAGGTTTTGGCGGAATAAATCCCTAAAGCACAGTCTACCGGCCCAGTGCTGTGTACAGCCACCGGGCCGGTTTTCCATACCAAACAACAGGTTTTTCGTTTTACAGCAGGCTGTCCAGGGTCTCCCGGATTGCCTTGATGAAGTCCAGGCTGTTCAGGATGACCGGATTCTCGCAGGTGGAGATCAGAGACAGGCTCTTTGTCATCTTCCCCTCCTCCACGGTCTTGACGCAGGCCTTCTCCAGCTTGTCGGCAAAGGCCGCCAGCTCCTCATTTCCGTCCAGCTCCCCGCGCTTGCGGAGCGCCCCCGTCCAGGCGAAGATGGTGGCGATGGAATTGGTGGAGGTCTCCTCTCCCTTCAGATGCTTGTAATAGTGGCGCTGCACCGTGCCGTGGGCGGCCTCGTACTCATAGACGCCGCTTGGCGATACCAGCACGGAAGTCATCATGGACAGATCGCCGTAGGCCGTGGCCACCATGTCGGACATGACATCCCCGTCATAATTCTTGCAGGCCCAGATGAAGCCCCCCTCGGAACGGATGACCCTGGCCACTGCGTCATCTATCAGGGTATAGAAATACTCGATGCCCAGTGCCTGGAATTTCTCCTTATATTCCGCATCGTATATCTCCTGGAAGATATCCTTGAACGTATGATCGTATTTCTTGGAAATCGTATCCTTGGTGGAGAACCACAGATCCTGCTTTGTGTCCACGGCATAGGCAAAGCAGGCCCTGGCGAAGCTCTCGATGGACTTCTTCGTATTGTGGATGCCCTGCAGAATGCCCGCGCCAGTGAACTCATGAATCAGTTCCCTGGTCTCGGTTCCATCCGCCGCAGTGAACACCAGCTCCGCCTTTCCCGGCCCCGGCACCTTGATTTCCGTATTCTTGTACACATCGCCGTATGCATGGCGGGCG
>CAOOJO010000034.1:0-1720 GCA_948496895.1 uncultured Acetatifactor sp.
CTCGTTGCCCAGATGATAGATGGACAGCATCTCGCGCATCCTGGAGGCCTGGTTGGACAGCTCCTCGCTGGCAGCCGCGCATTCCTCGCTGGTAGCGGAGTTGGTCTGCACCACCTGGGAGACCTGGGAGATGGCCTGCTCAATCTGGGCCACTGCGGTGGCCTGATAGTTGGAGGATTCCGCGATGCCGTTGATGATGACCTCGCTCTCCTGTACCACCTTCGTAATCTCTTCCATAGCCTTCGCGGTGTCGTCCGCAATCTTGGAACCGGCGTTCACCTTTCCGATGGAATCCTCAATCAGCTCGGCCGTCTCCTCCGCCGCCTCCTGGCTCTTCGCCGCAAGGCTTCTCACTTCCTCGGCCACAACCGCAAAGCCCTTTCCTGCCTCGCCGGCCCTTGCCGCCTCAACCGCCGCGTTCAGCGCCAGGATATTGGTCTGGAAAGCGATATCCTGAATAGTCTTGATGATCTTGGAGATACTCTCGGAAGCAACGTTGATATCCTCCATTGCGGACACCATGCTCTGCATCTGCGCATTTCCCCTCTTCACATCGTCGATTGCCCGCACGACCAGCCCGGCTGCGGAATTTGCCTGCTCCGCGTTCTGTTTTGTCTTCTCCGCAATCTCGTCGATGGAAGCCGTAATCTGCTCAATCGCGCTGGCCTGCTCCGTAGAACCCTGTGCCAGGGCCTGGCTGGCGCTGGCCACCTGGGAGGAGCTGATGGTCACCTGGGAACCCGCGTCGCTGATATTGGTCAGGGCGTTGTGATTGTCGTCCACCAGCTTCTTCAGGGAATTTCCCAGCAAATCGTCCGCGGAGACCGGATTGACCGTAATGGTCAAATTGCCGTTGGCCACCTCCTCCGCGATATGGGACTGGTACTTGATATTGTTGATCACCTGGGTGTACTCGTCCACCAGGTCGCCGAACTCATCGTTGTTGTACTTCTCCATGTGGATGTCCACCCGGCCCTGGGCAATCTCCTTAGCCGCGTCGGAGAGCTGCTTCACGGATTTCTCGATGGTCTTAATCAGCAGCAGGGCGATGAAGAAGGTCACGCCCATGGAGATTATCGCCATCACTACGGTGAATATGGTGGAGCCTACCAGGTAGGATGCCTGCTTCTCAGGATCCACGATATGGATTGCGTTCTTCGTGGAGAGCTGACCGAATATGATATTGATCAGCACCAGAATGCTCGGCACAAAAAAACCGATAATCAACTTTGTCTTCATCTTCATGTTTTTCATAATGAACTGTCTCCTCTCATTCTTCCATTTCTATTTTTGCCAGATCCGCGTCCACGCTCTCATCATCGTACAGCAGCTTCTCAGGATCCAGCAGGAGCTTTACCGAGGTCCCCACTTTACCGATGCCGTAGACATACTTGTTGTGACCTCTGTCGTTACGGCCGATGGTAGGCGGAGGCAGGATGTTCTCCTTCTGAATCTCCACCACCTCCGCAATCTGCTCCACGATCAGGCCCACCGTGGTGTCCTTGACGGTGATGACCAGGATACAGGTCTTGTCATTGTACTCGCACTCCCCCTGCTTGAAGCGGACGCGCACGTCCACCACGGGGATGATCTTTCCTCTCAGGTTGATCAGGCCCTTGATGTAATCCTCGGTCTCAGGAATCTTCGTGATCGCCTGAAACTGGATAATCTGCTGTACATATTGAATCTCCAGACCGAAGTACTCGGATCCGGACTTGAA
>CAOOJO010000034.1:1820-13695 GCA_948496895.1 uncultured Acetatifactor sp.
TAATCTGCTGTACATATTGAATCTCCAGACCGAAGTACTCGGATCCGGACTTGAACGTCATGTATTTGCCTTCCTGCGTATCCGCGCTGCTGGCACCGATGTTCATCATTTCATCCATATGATTCGCCGTTCCTTTCTATGATTTTATTTACTGTCCACTCGCCAATACCGCAAGGCGTTTTCACGCGCTGTGAACAGTAACTTTTATTCTACTAACCCAGGGGCATCCAGTATCAGGGCAATGCTGCCGTCGCCCAACTGCGTACAGCCGGACAGTCCCTTGACTTTCTTGATATAGGAAGGAATCGGTTTTACCACGATTTCCTGTTCTCCAATCAGCCTATCCACCAGCAGGCAGATCTTCCTGTCCTCCACCTCGAGGATCAGCATCACGCCGTCCTCCACGGACTCCTGATACTCCTCCAGACCATACCAATTGCCCAGACGGATTACCGGGAAGCAGTCCCCGCGGATCATCACGAACTCATCGCCGTTTGGCTCATGAATCATCATGTCCTCCTTCACCCGGATGAACTGCTTGATGACGCCTGTCTCCATGACGAAGGAAGATGTGCCCACCTCCATGACGATGCCGTCGATGATAGCCAGCGTCAGAGGAATCTTCAGGCTCATGACGCTGCCGAAGCCCGGGGTGCTCTCAATCTCCAGCGCGCCGCCGATGGCCTGGATGTTCTGCACCACCACGTCCATGCCCACGCCACGTCCCGAGTACTCGGTGACTACCTCGTTGGTGGAAAATCCGGGCAGCGTGATGAACTGGTACACCTCCTTGTCGGTGTAGGCGGAATCCGGCTTGTTGTCCTCCAGGATGCCCTGCTTCCTGGCCTTGGCCAGAATCTTCTCACGGTCTAACCCCGTGCCATTGTCCTCCACGCTGATCCATACCTTGCCGGCCTCGGTCTTGGCGGATAAGGTGACCTTACCCTTCTCCGTCTTGCCGCTGGCCGCCCGCTCCTCATTGGTCTCGATGCCATGGTCTACGGCATTCCGTACCAGATGCATCAACGGGTCGGAGATATGCTCGATGATGTTCTTGTCCACCTCGGTGGAATCTCCCACCATCACGAACTCGATATCCTTGCCCAGCTTCCTGGACACATCGAAGACGATACGGTTCATCTTCTGGAAGGTATTGGTCAGGGGCACCATGCGCATGGACATGATGACATTCTGCAGGTCTGTGGAGATGGACGCCAGCTGGGCCGCGGCCTTGTTGAAATTGTCCAGGTTCAGGCCGGGCACCTTCAGGTCGGAGCTCTGCAGCACCACGGACTCGGAGATGACCAGCTCCCCGATCAAATCCATCAGCTGATCCATCTTGCTCACATTGACGCTGATGAACGCGGCCTTCTCGCCCTTGGGCTTATCCCTGGCCAGCTTCTTCTGCCTGCCGGGCTCCTTGGACTGGATGACGAAGTCTCCCGGGGCAATCTTGGGTGTCTCGGGCTTCTTCTCCTCCACTTTCTCCTCGCCCGCCTGCTGGGCGGCCTCCTGCTTGGCCTCTATGACCTCCACGCTGGATTCCAGGTCGATCTGGGGCGCGGGCTGCGTGTCGCCGAAGTCGAATCC
Organism: uncultured Acetatifactor sp.; assembly: GCA_948496895.1. GTDB lineage: Bacteria > Bacillota > Clostridia > Lachnospirales > Lachnospiraceae > Acetatifactor. Next base: position 3,411 of record CAOOJO010000034.1, read on the forward strand.
CAGCAGGAACTGGTTGGCATCGCACTCGAAGACGTCCACCTTCTCGATGTCGTACCCTACACCTATCAGCTCCCGTACTTCCTCCTCGCTGGCCTGGGCCTGGAGCAGGATGCGGAAGCCCTCCTTGAGGATGGTCTCGCTGCACTTCTCATCCGTCAGAAGGTCCTCCGGACAGTACAGGATGTCCTCCGCGATCTCCTTCAGGGCGTAGACAGTCTTGTACGCATGGACATTGGCCATCTCGGTCTCCGGGAAGAAGTGGATGAAAATCTTGTAGAAGCGGCTGGCGGCGGTGGCCACGGGGGCGATATAGAAATGCTTCGGCTCCTCATGGACATTCTCCGGGGCAGCGCCTTCCTCGCCCTGTCCGCCATTCTTGATCATATTCAAAAATCTGTCCAGATCCGCGATGATGTCCGTGGCATCGCCGTCCGCAGTCTCTCCATTGCGAATCTTCTCCATCTCACTGGAGATGAAATCCTCTACCTCCAGCACATGCTCCACCAGCTCCACATGGGGCACATTGTCCGGGTGGGACTCCCTCAGGTAAAAGAAGACATCCTCCAGTTTGTGCGACACAGCCGTGATATTGTCGAACATCATGATGCCGGACGAGCCCTTGATGGTATGCATGGTCCGGAATATCTCATTGATGCTGTCCTCGTCAAAGCAGTCCGCATCCTTCTGTTCCAGGACAGTCTCCTGCAGCTGTTCCAGCAGCTGCGTGTTCTCGAACAGATACATGTCCAGCATGCTTTCTGTGTTAAAATCTCCCGCCATATCTATCTCCTTTCGTGGGCGCGCGGACAGCGCGCTTTACTCTCCTGTCTGCCGGTCAAATCAGGTTCAGCTTCTTCATCGCCTGTTCGAACCGCTCCTGGTCGATCGGCTTTCCGGAGTATATGGTGCACCCCAGCTCGAACGCCATCTTCACATTCTTCTCCTCGTTCAGGGCCGTGGTCATGATGACCTTCACCGCCTTGTCCTCGGGAATGTTCCGCTCCTTCTCCAGGTTGCGGATGCCCATCAGCGCCTGATACCCGTCCATCACCGGCATCATGATGTCTAGACAGACCAGGTCGTAGGGCTCCTTGTCCTCCAGCGCCATCAGGAACGCGTCCACGGCCTCCATGCCGTCCACCGTCACGTCACACTCACCGTACTTCGCAAGAAAGCTTGCCATAAATTTCCTTGTCGCGAAATCATCCTCCGCCAGCAGAATCTTCATGTTTTTTCTCCTTTACATTTTATTCAGTAACGCATATGTCCTCTGAGCGATGTCGCCCAGCTTCTCCTGGTATTCCACCGCCCCCAGGTCATAAGCGACCTTCGGCATTCCATAGACCACGCAGGTGGATTCGTCCTGGCCGATTGTCCTGGCCCCTGCCTTGCGCATGGCTAACAGCCCCTTGGCGCCGTCCCCGCCCATCCCTGTCAGGATGATGCCCACCGCGTCGGAACCGGCGGCCTTGGCCACGGAGTCGAAGAGCACCTCCACGGAGGGACAGTGGCCGTTCACCCTGGGTCCGGGCTTGATCTCCACCTGGTAGCTCCCGCCTACCTTCACCAGCCTCATATGCCGGTCCCCTCCGGGGGCTATGAGCATATGGCCCGGCAGGACCCTGTCCCCGGTCTCCGCCTCCTTCACATGAATCTGGCACTCATTGTCCAGCCTTGTGGCGTACATCTGGGTAAAGCCCGGCGGCATGTGCTGCACGCAGACGATTCCCGGGATGTCCGTGCCGAACTGCCGCACCACGGCGGAGGTGGCCTCCGTCCCTCCCGTGGAAGCGCCGATCGCCACCACCAGATTCCCCCGGTTCACGGCCATGTGCTCCGCGTTTCCATGGTTCGTCATCACCGATTTCTTGATATTGCTGATCCGGGCGCTGGAGGCTATCTTGATTTTCACTAAAAGCTCGTTGCGCACAAAGTCCTCCAGCTGCTTCCTGCTGGACACCGCGGGCTTGGCCACGAAGTCCACGGCCCCCGCGTTCATGGCATCGAACACCTTGTCGCTCAAGGAGCTGATCACCACCACGGGAAGCGGGTACTGGGGCATGAGCTTGCGCAGGAACTCAATCCCGTTCATCCTGGGCAGCTCGATGTCCAGGGTCATCACGTCCGGCTTCAGGGCCAGGATCGCATCCCTGGCCTCAAAGGGATCCCTGGCCGTCCCCACCACCTTTATGGCCGGATCCCTGCCCAGATTCTGAACCAGCAGTTCCCGGAACACAATGGAATCATCCACTATCAAAACCTTAATCGGAAGCATATTTCAATCTGTCCCCCTCTTTGCTATTCTCCAATCCTTCTGCCACAGTCGTCCCTCATTTCCGGAAGATGGACGGCTGGATGATCTGAAACGGCGTGCTGTTCCTGTCGATGGTCTCCGTGGTCCCGATGAACAGGTATCCCCCCGGCTCCAGTGTGTCATAGACCTTCTGCACCAGCTCCCGCTTCGTCTTGTCGTCAAAGTATATCATCACGTTCCGCAGGAATATGGTATGCATCTTCTTCCGGAACGGGAACGGATCCATGAGATTGAACTGTCGGAAGATGACCTCGTCCTTCAGCTCCTGCTTCACCTGGAACTGGGTGCCGCCCGCCAGCTTGTGAAAGAACTTCTTCCGCCAGTGCTCCGGGATGTTCTTGAGCTGCTCATCGGAATAGATTCCTGCCATGGCCTTCTGCAGCGCCTTGGTGGAGATGTCCGTGGCCAGCACCTTGGTATCCCACTTGTCGTGCTCCAGCCCGAAGAAGTCCGCCAGCACCATGGCTATCATATAGGGCTCCTCCCCTGAGGAGGCCGCGCCGCACCAGATGCGCAAATCCCTTCTGGCCGCCTCCTTCTGGCGCAGCCAGGGGAGCACCTGGGACTTGAAGAAGTCGAAATGCTCGAACTCCCGCATGAAATATGTATGGTTGGTGGTCAGGAAGTTCACCAGCATCTTCTCCTGGTTCCCCGTCTTGTCCTGCTCCACCGCGTTCATGAATTCGTCAAAGGTCTTCCAGCCGCCTCTCTTAATATAATTCTCCAGCCGCCCGTTTACAATGACCTTTTTCTGGTAAAGGTCTATTCCGTAGCGCTGCTTCATATGAGAGGCAATCCTTATAAACTCCTCATCCTTGATCACAGTTCATCCCACCTCCTGGCCTGGCTCCCACGGTACTTTGGCGCATGGTGCCAGAGCGTTTTATGTTTTTACGAAAATCCGTCTGCTGTCTCAACGTAGCTGACGGGATATCTTGCGGCATATCCGGAAGATATCCGGATTGAACTTTATCCCCGCTTCCCCCTCCAGGATTCCAAAGGCCTCTTCCCTGCTGTAGTTCTTCTTGTCCGTCAGGGCGCAGTAGGCCTGCACGATAGATACGATCTGCGCCGCCAGGGGAATCTCTTCCCGCTTAAGCCCCTCCGGGTATCCGCTGCCGTCCCAGTTCTCATGATGATAATGGGCGATGTCCACGGCCATGCGGACGAAGTCATTGTAGTCGCTCCCCACATGCAAATCGCTCAGGAGCTTTGCGCCGATGTTCGTATGGGTCTGCACGATTGCCATCTCTCCCTCGTCCAGCGCCTCTGCCTTGCGCAGAAGCTCCAGCGGGACTCCGATATTGCCGATGTCGCACAGCGGCGCCGCCAGCTCGATGGTATCGATATAGGCGTCGGAAATCCTGTCCTCGAACAGCGGTGAGAGCTGCATCCCCTGGGCCAGGATCGCGCAGTTCTCCTTCAGGCGCTCTATATGCTCCCTCCGGTAGCAGGAATTCCTGGCTGCGATTCCCGCCAGGGCGTAGAGCACGTCCTTCTTCTCCTGCTCGATCTGCTTCAGCTGCTCGCTTACGGAGGCGTGGAGCCTGCGGTTCATCTCCTCCAGCTCCCTGCTGGCCTGGTACAGGCGCAGATGCACGCCCACTCTGGCCTGGACTACCTCCGGGAAAAAGGGCTTCGTAATGTAGTCCGCCCCGCCCAAAGACAGGCCCTCTATGATATCTTTCGGATTATCATACGCGGAAATAAAGATAATCGGGATATTTTTTGTCTTTTTATCGCTTTTCAGTATCCTGCAAAGCTCATATCCGTCCATCCCCGGCATGGAGATGTCGGACAAAATCAATTGCGGGCGGGCTTCCCGGATCAATCCCAGCGCCTCTTCCCCGCTGGCGGCCGATACAGGACGGCAGCCCATGTCCTGGATGATTTCCTCCAGGGTCAATCTGTTCACTTCCAGATCATCCACGATGAGAATCCTGGCCGCGCCTATGTCCGCGTAATCCATCCCCGGCACCTCCCCGCCTGCAGACTCTGTACTCTCCCTCAAACGCCCGACGTCTCAGTCTCGTCCTGGCCCAGGCAGCTTTGGCAGAATCTGTCGAATTCCGCGGCTGTCTTCTCATAGTCCCCCTTCTGGATCGCCATCTTCAGCCGCAGGGCCATGCGCTTAATGTCGGTTGGCGCGTCCGCGGTGAGCTGCCTCACCGTCTCCATGAACATCTCCGCCTTTTCCAGATTCTCCATCTCTATGCTTAAAATGAGCTTCGACAGGTTCTTCTTCAGAGCCTCCCTGTTGGCGGAGGTGCCGTAATGCTTCAGCTCCAGCCCGGCTCCTTCGTCCGTGTCCCCCTGGGGCATGGGGGCGGGGACTATCTTTTTGTCGTCCGCAGGGCACTGAGGTTCTGTCTCCCCGCAATCCCCCACCCAGAGAGAGAAGGAAAAGCTGCTGCCGCTGCCCTTCCTGCTCTCCACGTCGATCGCGCCGCCCATAAGCTCCACAAGCTGCCTGCAGATGTTCAGGCCCAGCCCTGTGCCGCCGTACTTCCTGGAGATGGAGGCATCCACCTGGGAGAAGCTCTGGAACAGCTTATCCCGGTCCTCCTCGGCAATTCCTATCCCTGTGTCCGACACGATGAAGAAGATTTCCGCCTTCCCGTCCACCCGGGCGGTCAATAGCGCCTGGAGCGTAATCTTGCCCACCGCCGTGAACTTCAGGGCATTGGACAGGAGATTGTTCAGAATCTGCACGATGCGCAGTTCATCCCCCACCACGTACTCCGGCACCTGGGGCGATACGGTCAGGAAGAAATCCAGGCCCTTCTCGGTAATCCTGCCCGCGTGCTGGGCCTTTACATAATCCAGCATATTTCGAAAATGGAATTTCCGAAGCTCCAGGGTGAATTTCCCCGCCTCCAGCTTGGAAAAATCCAGAATATTGTCGATGATCTTGTTCATGTCTCCGCAGCAGCGCTCAATCAGCCGCAGAGCCTTCGCTATACGGTCCGCGTCCGGCGGGGCGTTGCCATCCGCGTCCGGCGTAACGTTCCGGTCCGCGTCCAGCGGAACGTTATGCTCCTCCAGGATCCCGCCCAGAAGCTCCCGCGCAGTGCCCAGGATTCCGTTCACCGGCGTGCGCAGCTCATGGGTCACATTGGCCACGAATTCTGACTTGACCCTGGCCGCCTGCCTGGCCTCCTCCCGCACCTGTTCGATTTCCCTCCCCAGATGCTCCCGCTCCAGGATGTCATTGGCCATACAGACCCAGACGCCCCTGGCGCTGTCCCGGACGAACCTGGCTTCCACCGGAAAGCAGGTCCGGTTCCCGCGGTACATCACCAGGTGCTCCTCTCCCTCCGGAAGCTCCGGCAGGCTTCCCGGGGCTTTGAAGACACCGGGGAACACCTCCCCCATCTGCCTGCCCCGCGCCCCCTCCGGCCCATACCCCAGCCTGCTCCTGGCGGCGGCGTTAGCATAGGCAATCTCGCCCGTCCCGTCAAACATCAGAACCATCTCCAGCGCGTCCTCCACGGGAAATGCGCCTGTCCAATCCTCTCCCATATCGTCCCTCCGCCGGCATCCGCTTTCCTTACCAGATAAAATCCTTCCGGGCCGAAACCCTTCCAAAGAAAACAGCAGCAGAAGCGTCATCCCCACTTTGCTGCCGTTCCTATTGCAAAAACTAGGAAGCTCCCAGCATTTCCATGATATGATGGAAATCTTCCCTGGCAAGCCTGAAGCATTCCAATATATCCGGCGCGAACTGGCCGCATTCGCCGTTCATGATCATCTCGAAGGCTTTTTCCTCCGAGAAAGAGCTCTTGTACACCCTGGGGCTCACCAGCGCGTCATAGACATCCGCCACGGCGACGATCTGGGCGCTGACGGGGATATCGTCCCCGGCCAGGTGATCGGGATATCCCCTGCCGTCCCACCGCTCATGGTGATGGCGGCAGATTTCATAGCAGAAGCGATAGAACTCGCTGGTTCTGTCCTTGTAGAATTTCTCCAGAATGTCGCAGCCTATGGTAGTGTGGGTCTTCATGATCTCGAATTCCTCGTTGGTCAGCCGCCCGGGCTTCAAGAGGATGGTGTCCGAGATGCCTATCTTCCCGATATCGTGCATGACCGATGCCCGGGAAATGGCGTCCACCGTGGCAGGCGTCAGGCCGTATTTCGGGAAATGCTTCATCAGATGGTTGGCCATGATCCTGGTGTAATACTTGATGCGCTTGGTATGGTCGCCGGTCTCCGCGTTCCTGGACTCCACCACGGTGCTCAGGGCATCCACCATGAACTCGTTGGTCTCCCTGATTTCCTTCTCCTGGGCCCTTATGGCGATCTCCTGCTCCCTCAGGCGCCGCTCCATGTTGTGCTTATTCTGGTACAGCTCTATGATGTTCCTGCTGCGGCGGCGCACGATATGGGTAAAGAAGGGCTTGTGTATCACGTCCGCCACGCCGAAGTCATAGGCCCTGCCCTCGCTGTCCTCGATGCTCTCCCCGGTGATAAGTATTACGGGAATGGCTTCCAACAGCCCGTGCTCCTGCATATACTCCAGTACCTTGAAGCCGTCCATGATGGGCATCACCACGTCCAGCAGAATCAATACGATATCTTGATTCTTCTCAATCTGCTCTACCGCCTCGCGACCGTTCCCTGCCTCCAGCAGTTCGTACTCATCCAGGCCATCCTCCTGGAAAATCTCCATGAGTATCACGCGATTTATTTCGTCGTCATCGACAACCAGTATCCGCTGCTTATCCATCTCTCCACCATTATTTCCGTATATATTCGCTACGAAATCATGATACCACTTTCCAAAAGGAATGTCAATTCGTCAATTCATTCTTCTATAGACAAATACCCTAAAGCTGTGGTAAATTAGAGATAGTGGAAGGGGTGGGCGTATGGATACATATACATTTCAGGATATATTCGACATAGAATTTCTTCAGAAGCTGATAGATTCCCTGTCCGTGGCCCTGCAGGTGGGAATCTCGATCCGCGGTCCCCGGGGCGAACGCTTTACAAGGGACAGCGACTACTGCCGCTTCTGCCGCGATGTGGTAAAGAAGTCGCCCATCGGAAGGGCCCGGTGCGACCTGTCCGACAGGGCACTGAGCGCCCATAATGACGAAGAGCCCTATATCTGTCACTGCCTCTCCGCGGGGCTCACCGACGCCAGCGTCCCGATTCTGGTGGAGGGCAGGCATCTGGCCAGCATTTTGGTGGGGCAGGTGCGCCTGGCGGAGGATGTGCCGGAGGATGAGGAGTACCGCACAAACGCCCGCATCCTCCAGCTGGACGAGGAGGAGTTCCTGGAGCATGTCCACGCGATTCCCGTCATCACCAGGGCGCAGTTCGAGCATATCTTAGACCTCCTCTCCCTCCTGGCGGGCCAGTTCTCCCAGTTGGGCTGCGGGAACCTGCGGCTGCGGGACGCCATCAGCTCCCTGGAGAGCCAGAAGGTCCAGCACCAGCAGGAGAAGACCGTGCTGGAGAACCTGGCGGAGAAGGATTCCATGACCGGCCTTTACAACCGCCGGAAATTCGAGGAGGTGGCGGACATGTACGCCGGGCAGAAGGGCCGCCAGATCTGCATGATATCCGCGGACGCCAATTTCCTGAAGCTCACCAACGATATCTTCGGCCATAAGGTCGGGGATCAGCTCCTGATCAATATCGCCAAAATCATGGACAGCCTGGCCAAGAGCGACTGGCTGGTGGCCCGCTGCGGCGGGGACGAATTCCGTGTCATCATGCCCGATACCACCCTGGAGACCGCCCTGGACTACTGCCGTCGTGTGGCCAGGGACTGTGGCAAGGACACCACCCTCTCCCTGCCCCTTTCCGTGGCCCTGGGGGCCGCCGACTGGGACAGCGCCAAGGAGACCCTGCAGGACTGCTTCTCCAGGGCGGATGTGAAAATGTACCAGAACAAGGAAGTGCTCAAGCATGAGCAGCATGTCCCGGACTATATCATGGAACGCCTGTACGACAAGCAGATTCTGAGCAAAAAGGTGGTGGAGCATACGGCCGAGCTGGCCCGTACCTTCTCGCTTTCCCTAGGCCTTTCCGGGGAACAGGCGGACAGCGTCAGGCTGGCCGCCCGGTTCCAGGACATCGGCATGGCCAAGCTGCCCGAATCCTTCTACATCCGCGGACAGTCCAGGACCGAGGAGGAGACCCTGCGGATCAGGACACATGTCACCCATGGCTACACCATGGCCAGGCAGTTCGAGGAGCTGTACAAGGTGGCGGATATCATCCTCCACTCCCATGAGAACTGGGACGGCACCGGCTATCCAAACCAGCTGTCCGGGGAGCATATCCCCTTGGAATCCCGAATCGTCCACATCGTCGGCGATTACGTCTACTGGACCATGCCCACTATCTCAGGAGGGAACTATCCTAAGGACGCGGTCACCCAGAGAATGACGGAGCAGGCTGGCCGCATCTACGACCCGGGGCTGGCGGAAGACTTTTTCCGGTTCCTGGACAGTTTCAGCCCCTCTGATGCAGATTCTGATGCCGCAGGGCAGAATTGAAAATATCAATAGGCCAAATGACAACAATAGGCCCGCAGGGAAGCTACCTCTCTGCGGGCCGGTTTTTATTCCTGATCTGGAATCTCTTTACTCGTTTTTCCGTAAATCCTTCAGCGCTGTACTGATTTTGATGGGATTGCCGTACCGCAATGTCCCCATGCGATAGAGCTTCGCCCCCAGGATGCCGGTGCCCGCGATGGAGGCTGCCAGTATCAGGAAGGACACCACTATCTCCCATGCCGCCACGCTGCCCATGGCCACCCGGGCGAACATGGTGCTGTAGGAGCTAATCGGCAGGAAGGACAGTACCTTGATGATGGGGCCGTCCACGTCCATCAGCTGGAACAGGGAGAAGAAGTACACGCCCATCACCACCACCATCAGGCCGGAGACGCTCTTGCTGATGTCCTCGGTCTTGCTCACCAGCGCGCCCATGGCTCCGTAGAGGAAGGCGTAGAAGAGATACCCTCCCAGGCCGAAGAAGGAGAAGGCCAGCAATACGTCCCCGGGGACATGCAGGAACATGTCCAGCATGCCGCCCCACTGCTCCCTGTTGAACTGATAGGACAGCAGCACCACGCCCAGGATCGCCCCCATCTGGAACACGCCGCCCATGGCCCCGGCGATCACCTTGCCGAAGAGCAGGCTGTTGGGGGATGTGCTGGTGACCAGCACCTCGATGGCCCGGTTGCTCTTCTCGCTGGTGACGGACACCGCGATCATCTGGCCGTAGTATACGATCAGCATGAACACGATGATGACGAGCATGTAGCAGTACCAGTAATTGCTGCCAGAGTCCTTGTTCAGTATCTGCTCCGTGACAGTGATGGGTACGTCGTACATGGCGCTGATCTCCTCCAAGTCCCAGCCCTTCTGTCCACTGTACTGCATCCGGTAGAACAGCTTCATAGCCTGGTCGAAGAGGGATGTGTTGGTGTCCATCATGGATTTATTGTATACATAGTACTCATACTCCGTATTCCCGGTCACCACGAAGCCCGCCTCCGCCTCCTGGGCCTCCACCGCGGCCCTCAGGGCATCCACGCTCTCCGCCTTCTGCCAGCGCGCCTCCGGGAACATCCCTGTAAGCGCCTCCTCCTGCAGGACGCCCGCCTGATCCACGTAGAGGTAGAGGGATTCCTCCCCGTCTCCGCTCCCGCCGTCGTCCTCCCTGGCACCGCCGCTGCCCACCACCTGCACGCCGGTAAAACCGGACATGTCCACGAACCGGGGCAGGAACAGCGCCACCGCCCCCAGCAGGGCCAGTACCAGGGTGAGCCCCATGAAGGCCTTGTTGGTAAAATATTCCTTCATCTCATATCTCAGTACAATCATGAACCTTTTCATTCGTCTTCACCTACCTTTACTACAAATATGTCGTTCAGTGAGGGCTCGTAGCTGCCGAATCGCTCCACCTCCACATCGGAGGCCCCCAGCGCGGCCATGACTCCCCGCCGGT
>CAOOJO010000035.1 GCA_948496895.1 uncultured Acetatifactor sp.
GGATGGATGGCAAACCATCTATTCCCCATGGAGAGGGAATGTCTGTTTGACGGGGAGAGGCTGGTGCTGGCCGCCTTTGAGGACTGGGACAGCCTGAATGTATTGCTTGCAGTCTATGACCGGGACGGGGAGAGCTACTCTGGCCTGTACAGGTACGGAGGGGACAATTCGGGATATTTTTCCGGTGAAACCTACAAAGCGGGCGTGCATGCCCAGGGCAGGGATTACCTTTCCTTCCTGGAGGAGCGGATATTGTCGGACGTGCATGTCCGGGGGAGCGGAGAGGAAATGAAAGCCCTGGAGCTGTGGGGAGGTGAAAAATAATCCATAAAATCAATATATAGATGGAAATTATTGTAAAAATGATGTAATATAATAAGTAATATTTCCTTACCAAAAGATTTGCTGCGCGCAGGAGCGCTGTGCGTCTGTCGCGGTATGAAACAGGAGGTGGAGGGCATTTGCTTGAGGAATTTGACGGGATGAACCAATGGGGGCTTCGCGGCAGCGGCGACCAGCTAAAGGATTTTATCTTTCGGCTGCAGGAGGAAAAGTTCGTCCGGGGGGAAAGGAGGCGGGAGCAGATTTCCACCCTGGAGGAGCTTCGGGCGCACAGGGAGGAGATGAGGAGGCGCTTCCTCGAAGGACTGGGAGGGCTTGTAGAGGCGGCAGGACCTCTGCGGGCAAGGGTGACAGGAAAGCGGGAAGAGAAAGAGTTCACGCTGGAAAGCATCATCTTCAACTCCTATTCGAACATCTATGTGACGGCCTCTCTGTATCTTCCCCGGGGAGTCAGCTTCCCTGGCCCGGCAGTCCTGTTCGTCTGCGGTCATTCAGAAAACGGCAGGATGTACGACGACTATAGCGTGGTCTGCCAGACCCTGGTCAGAGCCGGACTGATCGTATTCGCCATTGACCCGCCGGGTCAGGGCGAGAGATCGAATTTTTATGATCCGGAAAAAGGGGAATACCTGGTGCCAAGGGCCTGCGACGACCATGATTCCTGCGGGACGCCCGCGGTGGCCACCGGAATGTTCCTGGCCAGGTATTTCCTCTGCGATTCCATGCTGGCGGTGGACTATATGCTGACCAGGCCGGAAATCGACCCGAAGCGGATCGGCATCACCGGCAATTCCGGCGGCGGTACCCAGACCCTGGCCATGATGGCCTGCGATGACAGGATAGCGGCCGCGGCCCCGGGGACCTTCGTGACCACCCGCAGGGAAATCATGTACAGCGGTCAGCCCCAGGATTCGGAACAGATATGGCCGGGCGCCACGGAATTCGGCTTTGACCATGTGACGGCTTTCCTGATATTCGCGCCCCGCCCGGCAGCTATTCTGGCGGTGGATTACGATTTCTTCCCCATAGAGGGGACATTGGAGACCTTTGAGGCGGCGAAGCGGTTTTATGGGATGTACGGCCGGGAAGAGGGAATCCGGCTCTATCGGGACAGGGATACGCACAGATATACCCGACCCCTTGCCGTCCATGCGGCGGAATTTTTTACCGAGGTTTTCCTGGGCAAAAAAGCGACAGTGGCCAACGCGGATATCGGGCCGCTGCCGGAGCGCGTCATGACTGCCACTGTAAGCGGCAATGTGAAAGGGGAGGTTCCAGGCGCGGGGACGCTTCCGGAACAGATACAGGAAGTAGCGGCCCGACTGCGGGAAGAGCGCCTGGCGCTTCCGGAGGAGGCGCGCAGGGCAAGGGCGAGGCAGTGGCTCTGGGAAAAGGTGGGGAAGGGGAGGAAGCCCATGGCGTTCCATGTCCGCATGCTCAGGCAGGAGGACATCGTGGACGCCGGCTGGAAAAGCGGAACGGAGGACGGAGCCGGAGCGGAGGGGAGTCTGGAGATTGGCGCGGAGAGGGATGCGGAGGCCCACAGGTACAGGTGCGCCAGCCTGAGCTGGTGGACGCAGAGACGGCTGATCTGCGCGGGCAATCTGATAAAGGCTGTGGAATACAGCCGGAGAGAGCGTCTGCCCACGGTCATTGCCATCTGGCCGGAGGGAACCCGGAAAATCAGCGGACATGCGCCGTGGATCAGCGGGCAGTGTGAGGCAGGCAGACAGGTTCTGGTGCTGGACGTGCCGGGGGCAGGGAGCCTGGAGCAGTATCCTCTGATTCAGGGGATGCCCTACAGGGAACGCTTCGGAACCCTTTACCGGCTCTGCAGCGACCTGATTTATTCCGGCGACAGCATGGCGGCCATGCGCTGCTATGACGTGCTGCGCGCCATGGAGATGCTGGAGACGGAGTTCGGTATAGAGGAGCAGGACATCACGCTGTACTGCCAGGGGCCGGACGGCGTGTACGGCATCATGGCGGGCTTCCTCAGGGAAAAGGTAAGGATGGAATACGGCGATGGTCTGCTCCTGAATGTGGAAAAGGAGGTGATAGGCCAGGAGGTGTTTTGCTATGACGACACCTTAAGCCGCATCATTCCGGGGATGCTGCGGTATTTTGACTACGAGGAGCTAATCAAAAGACGGGAGAATCGGTGAAAATGATTACGAAAATCATCAACGGAAAAATCATATCCGGCAGGGAAATCGTTACGGATCGGGCACTTTATTTCCGGGAGAACGAAATCATGGCCGTCACCGGCGAACCGCGGCCCTATGACAGGCTCATGGATGCCGAAGGGCAGTACGTTTCGCCGGGGTTCATCGACATCCATGTACATGGGGGAGGCGGCTATGACTTTATGGACGGCGGCGTGGAGGCCATTGCGAAAGCGGCTGAGTTCCATCTTGCCCATGGCACCACCAGCATCATGCCTACATCTCTGTCATCCTCCATGGATACGCTGACCGCCTTTCTGGAGGATCTGCGGAGCGCCATGAAGTCCCATGCCACAAAGGCGAATCTCCTCGGCGCCCATCTGGAGGGACCCTATTTCTCCCTGGGGCAGAGCGGTGCCCAGAACCCGGCCTACATCAAAAATCCGGAGCCCGCGGAATATGAGGAGATCATCCGTCTTTACGGGGACGTCATAAGACGGTGGAGCTTTGCGCCGGAGCTTAAGGGCAGTGAGGCGTTCTGCCGAAGGCTTAAGGAGAACGGCATCCTGTCGGCCATTGCCCACAGTGACGCGGTTTACGAGGATGTGGAGAAAGTGTACGGCCTGGGGTGCCATCTGGTGACGCATCTGTATTCCGGCATGTCGTCGATTACCCGCCACAATGGATACCGCAGCCTCGGAGTGGTGGAAGCCGCGTATCTGCTGGAGGACATGGCGGTGGAGGTGATTGCGGACGGCAGGCATCTCCCCCCGGAGCTGCTGAAGCTCATCGTAAAGTGCAAGGGGGTGGAGAAAATCTGTCTTGTGACGGATGCCATGCGGGGCGCCGGCCTGGCGGAGGGGGAATCCTTTCTCGGAAGAAGGGAGGAGGCCATGCCCTGCGTCATCGAGGACGGCGTGGCGAAGCTGCCGGATAGGACTTCCTTCGCGGGTAGCGTGGCCACCGCGGACCGGCTGGTCCGGACAATGGTCCAGAAGGCAGACGTCAGGGTCAGTGATGCGGTATGGATGATGACCGCTGTCCCGGCGGAAATCTTCCGGTTGGGGAAGAAAGGGAAACTGCAGGAGGGATATGACGCTGACATCGTATGGTTCGACAGCGATATCCGGGTATCGAAGGTGATAGTAGGAGGTTATTGGAATGATGAAACTGAGCATTTCTCAGACAAGTGAGGAAATGGGGCGGAAAGCAGCCGAAAGGGTGGCAGAATTGATTGCCGAAGCAGTGGCCGAACGGGGGGAAGCCAGAATCCTGGTATCCACCGGACAGTCCCAGTTCGAGTTTTTCGAGGCGCTGATTCAAAGGGACATTCCCTGGGACAAGGTGGAAATCTTCCATCTTGACGAGTATGTGGGGTTGCCTGTCACACATGTGGCAAGCTTTCGCAGATACTTAAAGCTCAGGTTCATAGACAAGATCGGCAGCCACAGGATGAATTATATAAGCGGGGAGGGGGATACGGACGAAACCATCGCCGACATGACGGCCAGAATCCGGGAAAAGCCCATCGACATAGGCGTCATCGGAATCGGAGAGAACGGCCACATAGCGTTCAACGACCCGCCGGCGGATTTTGAGACTGAGGCTTCCTACCACGTGGTGGAGCTTGACTACAATTGCCGCAAACAGCAGGTGGGGGAGGGGTGGTTCGCCTCCGTTGAGGACGTGCCCCAATATGCCATCAGCGCCACTGTCTCCCAGATCATGGCCTGCAGGTATGTGGTCTCCGTAGTGCCCCATAAGGTAAAGGCAGCCGCCATCCAGAAGACCCTGGAGACGGACGGGGTCACCAATCTGATTCCAGCGACCAGGCTGAAGGAGCATGGAAACTGGTTCCTGTATCTGGACAGGGACTCCGCCTCCCTGCTGGGGAACGCTACAAAAGAACTGGCGGAGTAGGGACCTCGGGGCTGCAGGCAGGCAGCCCCGGGCTATACCGAAAGGGAGCGGCATGCCGGGGATGACGGCATAGGGCGACGAAAGAATCCGCACCTGGCGGAGATGTACGGGAGGGAAAATGGAGATACGAAATGACAGCAGCCAAAATATGGGAATCCGATTATTGAAGAAAGGGCAGAACGGTATTCTGCATGCGGTGTTCAGCCGCATGGGCCTGTTCGTGGTGCTGTTGGTGGCGCAGGTTCTGTTTCTGGTCAGCGCCTATCAGTGGTTTAGGGCGTTCAGACCCCATATCATCAGCGCCATGGCCGTCTTTACTGTCATCATGGTGCTCTACCTTTTGAACTGCCGCCTGGATCCCACGGCAAAGATTACCTGGCTGGTGGTGGTGATGCTGACCCCTGTGTTTGGCACATTATTGTACGTATACATGAGGATGGAAATCGGGCACCGGGCGCTGAAGGGGCGTTTTGGCCATATCATCGCCATGACCAGGGACAGCATCCCCCAGTCGGAGGAGACATACCAAAGCCTGGAGGAAGCGGATCCGGGCGCGGCGGCATTGGTGCGCTACATCCAGCGCAGCGGGTGTCACCCGGTGTATGATAAGACAGAGGTGACTTACTTTCCCCTGGGAGAGGACAAGTTCGCGGAGCTCCTGCGGCAGTTGGAGGCAGCGCGGCATTTTATCTACCTGGAATACTTCATCATAGCGGAGGGGATGATGTGGGGGGAGGTGCTGGAAATCCTGGCCCGCAAGGCAAAGGAAGGCGTGGACGTGAGAGTGATGTACGACGGCACCTGCGAATTCACGCTGCTGCCCCATAAGTATCTGAAGCTTCTGAGGAGGTTGGGCATCCAGTGCAAGGTGTTCGCGCCCTTGTCCCCCTTCATTTCCACTCATTACAACTACAGGGACCACCGCAAGATTCTGGTGATCGACGGCCACACCGCTTTCAATGGCGGCGTGAACCTGGCCGATGAATATATCAATAAAGTCCAGCGGTTCGGCCACTGGAAGGATACCGCCGTCATGATCAAAGGCGAGGCGGTGAAGAGCTTTACCCTGATGTTCCTGCAGATGTGGAACATGGACGTAAGGGAGCCGGAGTTCGAGAAGAGCCTGGCATACCCCGCCCTGCCAAGAGAATCGGCGAAGGGGTATGTGGTGCCCTACGGGGACTGGCCCCTGGACGATGACAAGCTGGGGGAGCGGGTCTACATGGACATCCTGAACCGGGCCAGGCGGTATGTGCACATCATGACGCCCTACCTGATATTGGACGGGGAGATGGAGACTGCCCTGAAATTCGCGGCGGAGCGGGGCGTGGAGGTGGCGTTGATTCTGCCGGGCATCCCGGACAAGCGGATTCCCTACGCCCTGGCCAAGACCCATTACAAATCTTTGCTTGCGTCCGGGGTGAAGATTTACGAGTATACGCCGGGGTTCGTCCATGCCAAGGTTTTCTGCAGCGATGGGAAAGAAGCGGTGGTGGGGACCATCAACCTGGACTACCGCAGCCTCTATCACCATTTTGAGTGCGCCACATATCTGTACGGCACGGAATGCATAGCGGATATCGAGGCGGACTTCCAGGCCATGTTCCCCAAATGCCGCCAGGTGACGCCGGAGACGGTCCGAAAGGAGAGATGGACCATGAAGCTGGCTGGAGTGCTGCTGAAGGCGGCGGCGCCGCTCTTGTGAGTGACGCTGCCTGACCTGGCAGCCCCGGTTCTCTACGGTTATTATTCAGGTTTTCGTCAGCGCATTGCGCTGGAACCCCACATAGGTCACCACGAAATAGATCAGGTACACGCTGGAAAACAGCAGGAAGGAAAGTCCGAAGTACCCTGCCGCCGCGGTGCGGGTTCCGGTGTAGAAATTGAACTTCCATCCCACGTACACCGCCACCGTCCCGCTGATCAGGGCCGCGAACAGGATGGGGCAGAGGTAGAATCCCGCCAGTTGCTTCAGGATGACCCTGGAAATTTCCCGATGGCCCAGCCCTATCTGGTGCAGCACCTGATAGCGGAACCGGTATTTGGCGGAGTCCGAGAGCTGCTGCACGGAGAGCACGGTCAGCGCCACGCAGACGAACACCAGTCCGATGTACACCAGAGCGAAGATGATGGAGGACAGGAGGAGCTTCACCTCCGGAATCAGATTGTCCCGCACCATGTTCTTGTACACGAATACCACGATCTGATCCGAGCCCGAGGCCATGTGGTCCGTCACCCTGTGGCCTAAGTCCGTGTAGCTGTCCCTGGCCTGGATGCCGTCCAGCCTGGCCTGGAGGTCGTCAGGCGCTTTTTCGGTCAGGTTGGCCACCAGCATTTTATAGTAAGGAATCATGCTCTGGGCCGTTCTGTCTGTGACTACGAGCATATAGTCCGCCCCGTTGTGCCCGTCCTGGGAGAGAGGTTCCGTACAGATGCCGGAGCAGGCCAGAAGCCCCTGGGAGCCGCTTATCTCCAGCTTAAGGGTAAAATCTCCGGCCTCGTTCCAGACACGGTTCTTTAAGTGGAGGAGATACCGGCCCTCCTCCAGATTCACGCCCTCCAGCCCGTTCATCTCCCGGAGGCGGTTGTAGTCGGAAAGGGCGATATAGGTGTCGTACCTGTAGTAGGCCCAGGAATCGCCGCTCTGGATTTTGGCCTGGTCGGGCGTTCCGTCGCCTTTTTTATAAGTGTCCCCGAAACACTTAAGGTGGGTGTACAGCCAGGTATTGACCGGATTGGTACCGTTCTGGTAGATGAGATAAGAGTGGCTGTCCCGAATCTCGCTGTCCTGCCCGATCACATCCAGCTCTTCCCGGAAATTGTCCCCTACGTCATCGCTGTAGATCTGGACATCAAAGGGCCATTTCGCCGCCAGAATCTGGTTCTGGAAATCGTTGAACATCATGGCGATGGCGCAGCCTAAGAGTGCCAGCACGAACAGGGAGGTAAGCGTCCCCAGGGTAAAGCGCAGGGTCCTTACCTTGGAGGCGAACTGACGCAGCAGGAACAGGTTCTGCCCTTTGAAGATGCCATTCCCTTTCCTGCGTACATAATCGATGATCCAGGCCGCCACGCCGGTGTAGAACAGGTAGATGGTCAGCACCAGCCCAAGCAGGAAACCGATGATCGTGCCGCTGTCCCAGCTTTTATAGAAGAACAGCATCAGCCCAAAGAGCAGGAGGAACAGCAAAGCCACAGGGAGGGCAAGGCGCTTTGTCTCCTCATGGGACTCCTTTATCCGTTCATTCTGCCGTTCGCTGTTCATCAGGGCATGGATGTTCATCTTCCGGAAGCGCCTGCGGCACCTGATCAGTGCCAGCAGATAGCCGCCGCCGTAGCAGGCAGCGGTGGTGAACAGGCACCAGTTGCTCCACTCCAGCCGGATGTGGTATTCCATCTGGATGCAGCTGTAGAGGATGGCCAGCAGGACTTGCTGGAACAGCTCTCCCAGGGCGATGCCTCCGGCGAAGGCCGCCGCCCCCAGCACCAGGCTTTCCCGCATGTAGAGCCTGGAAATCTCTTTTTTCTTCATGCCGATCAGCAGATAGATGCCGAACTCCCGGCTGCGCTTCTCTAAAATGAAACGAACCATGTAGTTGATCAGCCAGGCTACGATCAGCACCACGAAGAAGCTGGCCAGCCCTATGAGGACAGCCAGCAGCAGGGCCGTTTCATAGAGATGCATGATTTCCCGGGAGAATATCAGGGAGTGGAAAGCGAACATGATGGCCGCTACCACCGTCATGGTCAGGAAATACACCAGGTAATCCCTGACGGAGCGCATCACATTGCGCAGGGCAAGCTTACCGAGCATCGGAGAGTTCACCTCCTGTCAGGGACAGCACGTCCAGTATTTCGTTCAGGAATTCACGGCGGCTCTTGCCGCCCCGGCGCAGCTCGTGGAAAATCTGCCCGTCCTTTAAGAACAGGATTCGCCCGCAGTAGCTGGCGGAGAAGGCGTCGTGGGTCACCATGAAGATGGTGGCGGAGAGCTTCCGGTTCATGTCCGTAAAGGTCTCCAACAGCGTCTGGGCGGAGCGGGAGTCCAGGGCCCCTGTGGGCTCGTCGGCAAGCAGGAGCTTGGGGCGGTTCACCAACGCCCTGGCGCAGGCGCATCGCTGCTTCTGGCCCCCGGAGACCTGGTAGGGGAATTTGTCCCGGATGTCCTCTATCCCCAAGAGCGCCAGCATCTCCTGGCAGCGCTTCAGGATTTCCTGCTTCTCCAGCCCGTGCAAAGTCAGCGCCAGCAGGATGTTCTCCTGAATGGTGAGGGTGTCCAGCAGGTTGTACTCCTGAAAGACGAAGCCCAGATTTTCTTTACGGAATTCCGACAATTTATTCTCGGACAGCTCCGTAATGTCCGTATTCTCATAATAGATGTGCCCGGCGGTGACGCTGTCGATGGTGGACAGCATGTTGAGGAGCGTGGTCTTGCCGGAGCCGGAGGCCCCCATGACTCCCACGAACTCGCCTCTGTCCACATGGAAACTGACCCGGTCAACGGCCTTGGCGGCTGCCGTGCCCTGTCCATAGTATTTTTCCACGTCGCACACCTGGATATAGTGATTTTCCATTGTCCAAACCTCCCTGAAAGCCCGGGGAGCGAAAACTCCGTCCCGGGCCTGAATTTCAAATCCAGTATAACAGAGAAAGGGGGGAGATGGTATCGGATTTGCTTGCGGAACTCTTTCATTTTCGAAAGGAAAGGATGGGCCGCTATACTTTCCACAGATAATCGCTGACCGGGAATTCCAGCGAGATTGCCGTGCCGGATCCCGCGGTGGACTCCGCCCGGATCGCTATCCCCAATTTCAGGCAAAGCTTCCGGCACAGATACAGCCCCATGCCGGTGGCGCGGGCGCCGCCTCTGCCATTGGTGCCGGTGAAGCCCTTGTCGAAGATCCTGGGCAGCTCCTCCTGGGGGATGCCGCAGCCATTGTCCGCTACGGTCAATCGCACATTGTGCCCTGTCCGGCTGGTGGAGATCCGAAGCTCTGGCGCTTCGTCCCGCCTGTATTTTACGGCGTTCAGAACCAATTGGTTCAGGATGAAGGCAATCCATTTCGCGTCCGTGTAGACCGTATCCGGGCACTGGACACTGGCCTGCACGCGGCTTTCGATGAGCATATATTTGTTCTTCTGCAGCACCTCCTCCGCGGTCTGCTGCAGGGTGGTCTCCTTGATCAGATAATCCTTGTACACCTCATCCGAGCGGGCATAGAAGAGGGCCATGTCCACGTAATTCTCTATCTCCCGGTTCTTTCGCAGGATGCGGCGGGCCATATCGTCCCTGCGCCTCTCGCAGAGCAGGCAGATGTCCGCGATAGGAGCTTTGACCTCATGTACCCAGCCTTCGATGTATTCCCGGTAGTCCTGCCTGGCGTCCTCGGCGGCGCGCACCCGCTCGATGGCGGATTTGCCCACCCTGCGGAGGATGTCCCGGTAGAGCGTATCCTCCAGCCCAAAGGAATGGGGCATCAGCTCCCCCAGCAGGAATTTCTCATCGGCCTGCTCCAGGATTTCGTGGACGCGGCCAAAATAGCGCCTCCTGCGGAAGTATTCCAGGAAAAACCAGGACAGGAAGGAAAACAGCCATCCCGCAAGGACGATGCACAGGCATCCGTGAGGGTATCCCGTGGCGTACAGGAAGGCCGCCAGCGCCATCAGGCAGGAGAGCTGGAACATGATCAGCATCAGTTTGTCCTTGCAGTAATCGGTGAATTTCATATGAAGTACCCCATGCCCCGTTTCGTCCGTATGAAGTCCGACATCCCTAAGCCCGCGAGCTTTCCCCGGATGCGGGTGACATGGATGCTCAGGGCATTGTCATCCAGGAAGACGGAATTGTCCCACAGATATTCCATAAGGTCGCTGCGGGAAACGATGCTCCCCCTGTGCCGGAACAGGCAGCTCAATATCTTCAGCTCGTTTTTGGTCAGCTCCGCGCTGGCGCCCTGAAAGCGGACCTGGCCTTTTGCCAGATCAAGCTCTACGCCCCGATGCTCCAGCACCGGCTCCTCCGCTCCTCTGCCTGCGCGCTTCAGTACCGCGGTGATATGGGCCAGCAGGACAGCGGGCGGGAAAGGCTTGGTGACATAGTCGTCCCCGCCTTTTAACAGGGCGGTGACCTCGTCCGCGGAATCAGACCGCCCTGTGACGAAGATGATGGGAACGTCCGAAACTCTACGGATTTCCGTACATACCTCGAAGCCGGACTGCCCCGGGAGGTTTAAGTCCAGCAGAATCAGATCCGGGTGGATGGAGGGAAGCCTCGCGGCGATATTGCCGAACTGGGCCAGAGCCGTGACCCGGTAGAGGGAACCTCGAAGCAGATCCGCCAGCTCCTGACGGAAATCCTCATCGTCCTCTATGATCAGGATATGCATATGCCGCCCGCTCATGCCCTTCTGGGATTGGTGTCTTTGATGATAGGCGGAATCTGGGAGAGCATGTTGTCGATGTCCTCGAACATGGCGCTCTTGGTGGTGCCCAGGCTGCTGGCCCGGCCGATGTGCTTCACCACCTCCTGATTCTGCAGCTTTATCCTGTCGAAGAACTGGCAGAGCACCTGCAGGGCGTTCTGGGAGTCGTCTATGACGCCGGAAATCTCGCTCTGCACGGCGGAAGCCCCCTCCGCCACAGTGCTGATCTGCTGGAAGGATTCTGAGGTGCCGTTCACGATGCTAAAGCCCTGATCCAGCGCTGATTGGGAGGCCAGGATGCTGGCATTGAGCTTGCCCGCCCCGGACTCCACTTCATGGATGCCGGTGTCCACGTCGTCGGTGAGCCCCTTGATTTCCCTGGCCAGCTCCCGGACCTTTTCCGCCACCACGGCGAAGCCCTTGCCCTGCTCCCCGGCCCTGGCGGCCTCGATGGATGCGTTGATGGCCAGGATATTGGTCTCGTCGGCGATGGACACGATTTTGCCCATGCATTGCTGAATGCCCTTGATGGCAGTCTGCAGATAGGAGAAGGTGTTCTCCATCTCGCTGTAGGCCGCCTGCACTCCCTGGGAGGTGACCTTCAGCTCCTCCACCATGTTCTGGGCCTCCGCCACGGTCTGGGCGATGTCCGTCCGCACCTGGTCGAACTGTCCGGCGGCCTGGTTGATGCTGGCGAAGGACTGTCCGAAGTCCTGGAGCTGCTCCTGGAAATGGTCCGCCTCCTGCAGCACGCTGTCGAAGGAGCTGCCGATCAGGCCCAGCTCAAACAGGGATTCCACCTCTTTCCTGGCCAGGTCTTTCTGATATTCTTTCAGGGAGCCCGTCACGTGCAGCACTGGGGAGAGGCTTTTTTCATCGTGGCGCACCTGCCCGTTTTTTGGATGTCCGTTCTTTGAAAACAACATGCTATGTCCTCCTGAATTCAATTCCCTTATGTTTTGCCGCATTGCCCGGCATCATTCAAATACCACGCAGGTCATGGACTGGTTCACGAACTGATTGTTGTAATGCTCCCCATAGCCCACCAGGCCGGCATGGCTGCCCAGCTTGCTCATTTCCTGCAGATAGGTGGCCATGTAGCGCTGCTCGGTGAACAGCTTGTAGCGGAACAGGCAGTTCACGGAGAAGACGGCGGAGCGCTTGGGGAAGTCCCGGCAGATGTCCTGGATGGTCTTCTGCACGATGGCCGGATAGTCTCCCAGCTCCAGAAGCACCAGCACGTCGGAGTCGTTCACCTGGCGGAAACAGGCCAGGGAATTGCCGTTGACCTCCTTGATGGAGACGATGCAGGTGTCGTCCCCGTTGAGCTTGCCGAAGGGGTTCTTGAAGGTCTGGGTCAAAATCTCCTGATCCGTCACATGCAGGATGCTCTGGTATACCTGCTTGGCCGGGTTCCCGTTCAGGGAGCCGATGATGTAATTGGCCCGGTCCGTATTGGAGGCGATGAAGCGGTAATTGCCCATCTGATGGTAGATGTTCTCCTTATAGGTCTTGACCCGCCCGTTCTGGTTGCGCACCAGCGCGTAGGCCACGGCGTCCTCATAGATTCGGCCATTGGCGGACACCTTTCCGCCGTCCCCGGTGCCGCCTACCAGCTGGATCCCCCGGCTCTTTAAGGACGTATAGATTGTAGTCAGGACGCAGGCGTCGTTCCCCGCGCAGAAATCGATGCATACGGTATCCTGCTTGGAGCCGTTTATCTTCCTGACATCCGCCTCCAGCCGGTCTATGTATTTCACCGGCATGACGGAGACCTGCTCCAGCACATTGGCCGTAGCGCTGACTCCTCCTGAAAAAGCGATGATGCCCACGCCGTTCTCCACGACCCTGGTGTCGTAGCTCATTCCGATGCATCCGATGCTGGGGATGCCGGGGTAAAGTTTCTCAAGGGCCTTCACGTGCTCCTCGAACTGGGCGTTGTTGGAGAGAAGCATGATGAACTGTGGGCTGTCCAGATTGCGGATTGCCTCCGACAGATCCCCGCGATTGCTCATTCCGAAAAATTGCCTCATGCAGCAGCCTTCCTTTCATAAATAGGTAATATTTGATAAAAATCTTGATAACAGAGTTGATTATACCTTATAATGAAGCATATCGTCAACATGAATTCGTCGTTTTTGCAGCGGAGAGACGGCTATAGAGGGATGGGACGGAATGAATGCATAAATATGCATATTTATAAATAATTTTGCATAAAAACAAAAAAGAAGTAGACATTTATACAAAATGTGCTATACTTACCATGGAGGTGCAGGAAGATGATCAAAGCAGGGATAATAGGGGCCACAGGGTACGCCGGCAGCGAGCTGGTGCGGATACTTACGGGCCACAGGGAGGCGGAAATCGTATGGTACGGCTCCCGCAGCTATATCGACAAAAAGTATCATGAGGTCTATCAGAACATGTTCCGGATCGTGGAGGACGTGTGCAGGGACGACAATCTGGAGGAGCTGGCGGAGCAGGTGGACGTGATCTTCACGGCCACGCCCCAGGGCTTTTTGGCGGGGCTTCTGACAGAGGAGATATTGAGCAAGGTGAAAATCGTGGATTTATCTGCGGATTACCGTATCAAGGACGTGGCGGTGTATGAGAAGTGGTATGGGATTCAACACAAATCCCCCCAGTTCATCCCTGAGGCGGTCTATGGGCTGTGCGAGCTGAACCGGGATCAGATAACAGCCGCCACCAGGCTGGTGGCCAATCCGGGCTGTTATACCACCTGCTCCATCCTCACCACGTACCCGCTGGTGAAGGAGGGGCTGATCGACGTGGACACCCTGATCGTGGACGCGAAGTCGGGGACTTCCGGGGCGGG
>CAOOJO010000036.1 GCA_948496895.1 uncultured Acetatifactor sp.
GAAGAAGCATACCGGCATGACGCCGGGGGATTATCGGAAGAAGATGGGGAAGACGGAATGAAGATTTTCTAAGCCCGCAAGAGGGGGCAAGCCCACCTCTTTAGTACGCGGACAAAGCACCAAGAGCATGGCGCTTGAAAATCTAAATCATTTCCGTAAGAATGCCAAGTACAGGCATTCTTACGGACTTGCACCTTTTCATCACCCTTTGACGGATCCTACCGTCAGGCCCTGCACGAAATATTTCTGCAGGAACGGGTACAGCAGGATGATTGGCCCTGTGGAGACCACGATGGTGGCCATGCGGTAGGCGTAGGTGGGCAGGGACACGGAATTCAGGCCCACAGCCTCGGCGGGCTGGCTGGCCGCGTAGTTCACCTGGCGCAGGATCCTCTGGATCAGGTACTGCAGGGTGTAGTACTGGCCGTGGTTGGAGTCTATGTACAGCAGGCATTTGTACCACTCGTTCCAGTAGCTCAAGGCGTAGAACAGGCCTATGGTGGCTATCCCTGGCAGGGAGATGGGGATGATGATCTTGAACAGGATGATGATGTCATTGGCCCCGTCTATCTTCGCCGACTCCGCCAGGGAATCCGGAATCCCGTTGAAGAAATTACGCATCAGCAGAATATTCCAGGCGTTGCAGATGGCAGGGAAGATCAGCACCCAGATGGTGTTCTGCAAGGTCAATGTCTTGGTAATCAATAAGTAGTTCGCCACCAGGCCGCCGTTGAAGAGCATGGTGAAGTAGATGAACAGCGCCAGGGCGGAGCGGCTCTTGAAGTTCTTCACGCTCATGGCATAGGACACGGCGCAGGTGAACAGCATGGACAGGAAGGTGCCGAACAGGGTGATGAAGATGGTCACCAGGTAGGCCTGGGGGATGTCGGAGCTCACTGTCACCAGCCTGTAGGCATCCAGGGAGAACTCCCTGGGCCACAGGGAGTAGCCGTAAGTCGTCAGGGCCTGCTCCTGGGTCAGCGAGGACGCCACCACCAGCAAAAAGGGCACCAGGCACGCGATGGAGAACAGGGTGATGAACAGGTAGAAGAAGCCGTTCAGGACTTTGTCCCCCGTGGTCATTTTTATCTTTGATTTCGCCGCATAGGCTTCATCGGAAATTTGTTTTGCCATTTTGACCTCCTTATTTTAAGCTCTCTTGTCTTCTCAGAACAGCGCGGAATCCGGATCCAGCTTCTTGGTCAGGGCGTTGGTGGCCATGACGATGATGAAGCCCATGACGGACTGGTAGAAGCTGACTGCTGCGGACTGGCCGATGTTGGTGGATTCCACCAGCATCCGGTACACATAGGTGTCGATGACGTCCGTGGTGCGGTACAGCATGGAGTTGGTCCCTACCAGGTTGTAGATCATGCCGAAGTCGCCGTTGAAGATCTTGCCGATATTCATGATGAAGAGCATGATGGCGGTGGTCTTTAACAACGGCAATGTCAGGTAGCGGATGCACTGTCCCCTGGTGGCCCCGTCCACCCTGGCGGCCTCGAACATCTCCTGATCCAGCCCGGCGATGGTGGCCAGGTACACGATGGAGCCGTAGCCAGCCCCCTGCCAAATCCGCAGGAACACCAGCAGCGCGGGCCATACGCTGGCATCCTGGTAGAAATTGATCTTCTCCAGGCCGATGGAGGTCAGGAGGTTGTTGATGAAGCCGTTCTGGGTCTTCAGCAGGGCCTCGCACAGCAGCGCGATCACCGTCCAGGAGATGAAGTGGGGCAGGATGACCACGGACTGGGTGACCTTCTTGAACATCTTGTTGCCCACCTCCGACAGGGCGATGGCGATGAAGATTGAGACCACCATGGAGGTCACGATGAACAGGGCGTTCAGGAAGATGGTGTTGAAAGTCACACGGAAGAACGCGTCCGAGCCGAAGAACGCCTGGAAGTTCTTCAGCCCCACCCATTCGCTGCCCCACAGCCCCTGGGTAGGCTGGTACTTCTTGAACGCGGTCAGCAGATAGACTAACGGGCTGTAGGCAAATACGCAGAACCACAGTATCGCCGGCAGGCACAGGAGGCACAGATAGGGATTGTGCTTCATGTCGTAACCCAGCCCCGCCAGAAAACCGCCGCCATTTTTCTTTTTGGATTGTTTCGTAGCAGATTTCATAGACCTTTCCCTCTTTCTTTTTTAATGGTAAGGTCATTTTAGAACATTTTTCCACAGAATGAAATCCAATAAGTAAAGCACCTGGGACAGAATGAAAATTCATATCGCCAGGTGCCCGTTATCTTGGTTGTTCAAATGTTAATCATCGGTATGAAAAGTAACTGTACCGGACAGCGCTCCCCGAGGAATGCTGCATTCGCGGCCCTCGGGCCTCATGTATGCCCTGCCGGAGATTGCACCGTTGCAGGAATGCGCGGCCCTCAGGCCTCGTATATCTCCTGTCGGATGACCCTGCAGCCCTCGACGATCACGCCCTCCCTCTCGTCCGGGTTGCGCCTGTGGAGGATCCAGTCCTCCAGTATCAGGTTCCGGACGTTCCTGCAGTCCAGGAACACCGCCCGGCTCCAGTCGGGATAATAATTTTCCGAGGAGACTCCTTCCGCGTCCTTCTTCCTATCCAGGACTTTTGGGTACTCTTCGGGGATTTCGCCCTTCTTCACGCCGCCCACGGCAGTGTAAATGATGTTCTTTAGAATCACATCCTCAATGGGGTGCCTCTCCTCGGCATCTATCCGCATGCCGCCGAAGCGCGGGCTGCCCATGATGTCATCCTCAAAGCGGTAATGAATCTGCTCCATCTCCTCCTCGTCCGTGATTGTCATATCGGATATCACCACGTTTCGCAGGGTACCGATGGTCGGGATTTCGGACAGTTCCAGGGAGCTTCCGTAATCCTCCGGCTCGAAGCGGTTGTTCAAAAGAATCCATATCGGCCTGGACACATTCCGCATGGCAATCCCCCGGATTACGATGTCGGATATGCTGCCGCCCTCGCTGCACTCGATTTTGATGCCTTCCCGCCATACATTTCGGAAGGTGCAGTTGGAAATCACCACATTGCGGATGCTGCCGATGGATTTCAGGCCGATGCGGATGCCCGCGCACAGGGAGGTGAACTCGCAGTTGACTATATGTATGTCTTCCACCGGATATGCCCTGGAAGAGGACTGCAGGCACAGATTGTCGTCTGTCCCCCGGATGCGGCAGTCCGACACGAAGACATGACTGCACCCGTCAAAATCCAGGCCGTCCCCGTTGTATCGGCGCTCGTTCCAGATGTCCACACCCCGGACGCGGATGTCCGTGCTGTCCAAGAAGGCCGTAGTCCACGCCGCGGCATTGTGCAGGCGGACATCCTCCAGACAGATGTGGCGACACCGCAGGAAGCGCAGCAGCATGGGCCTGTAGATGCTTCCCTGATTGGGAAAGGCCTCCGCGTTGCCGTCTATCCGGCCATGCCCCAGGATGCCGATGTTCTCCGCATCCGCCGCGAAGAGGAAGCATCTGTCCAGGGCCTCCTCGTTCCGGTAGCGGTTGTGGTGGGTGTCCTCGCCGTAATCCGCTATGTCACCGCTGGCCAGCAGCGTGGCTGATGCCGCCAGCTCCAACAGCACATTGGATTTCAGGTACAGGCCGCCCGACAGGAACACGCCGCCTGCCAGCAGCACTGTGCCGCCCCCCGCCTGGGCGCATGCGTCAATGGCCCTCTGGATGGCCGATGTGTCCTTTGTGATGCCGTCGCCCTTTGCGCCGTACTGGCATACCTCAAATATACTGCTCTGTCTTCTTTCGTTGTCATAGGATTCTTCCATATAGATAATCTGCCTTTCTTCCGGGCTGCCGCACCTCTTATGACAAATGCCGGTGCACGCCTCCCTCTCCCTAATCGATACCCATACGCGCATGAGCTTCCCTGGCTAGCCGTCCGCCTTACGAGCGGCAGAGGCCATAAGCTGGCAACAGATTCTACCGCTCGTTGGCAGAATCTCGGAAACGCCCCGCATCACAATCTCCTGTCCAGAAACTCATAGCATTCCCCGTACCACTGATGGCCCCCTTCCGGCGTGACATGGATGAGCTTCTCCTCCTGTCCGTAGAGCCGGTACGCTTTCCTGATTCTGTCCACCTGTTCCTTTGGCCCCTCGATTCCCCGGTATCCGTTGAGAGGGTCGTTCAGGCCGTTCTCCACGAACAGGGGCCTGGGAGCAATCAGGGAACAGATATCGCTGATGTCCCCCAGCCGCCAGAGCCGGGGCGCGTAGTTGCAGGGGCACAGATGGACGTCCAGGATGCTGTCATAGTATCCGTGCACATATCCGCTGACCACTGCCGCCTGGATCCGCTGGTCCATTGCCGCCAGCCACATGGCGTACTGGCCTCCGCCGGAAAAGCCTATGCAGCCAATTCGTTTTTCGTCTATTTCTTTCCGTCCTGCCGCGAAATCTACAAGCCGCATCAAATCCCAGATTTCCAGAGCCGTCAGGCTTAAGGATAAGGCCTCCGCCGTCTGGGCCAGATCCTTGCAGGAGCAGCCCAGCGGGTCAGGCACCGATGCCGCCTCTTCCTTGGCGTTTTCGGGGTTCGGTGGGGCAAATGCCGTAGCCTCTGTGGGCAGAGGTTCAATCCTCTCCCCATAGCCCGGCGGATCCGGGCACAGGGCCACGTAGCCCCGCTTCACCAGCGCCAAGCCGTATGCCTCCTTGGGGGTTCTGGACAGCTTCTCCCGGACGGCGCTGCCAGTGGGCACCCCCGCCACGGTATCCTTATTGGCTCCGTGGGCAGGGATGGCTATCACAGCCCTGGTCGGCTTCTGCGCCGACGGGGCCTCCGGCACCAGCATATAGAAGGGCATGAATACCCGGGGCAGGGTCTCCATCCGGAATTTATATCGGATATATCCCTCTTCCTCCACCCGCTCCAGCTGCTCCACTGGCCAGGGGCAGGAATTTGGGGCCCGGTTTCCGCTCTCCCCTTGGCCTTCCTTCTCCGCCTGTCCCCATCCGGCGGCAATCTCCTCCAGCAAGTCAAGCCCCAGCGCCTCCCTCAGCGCCTGTCTGAATTCCCGCCGCCACTGCCCGGCTTCCTCCGGGGTCTGTGCTTGGAAAGCATAGGCCTGTCCCAGGCTTTTGTACAGATTCTGAAAAAAACTTTTATAGGAATACACTCCTGCCACGCCCTCTCCTTTCCCGTCAGGCAATACCCATGCCAGCTTCTAGCGTAATCTTGTTGCTAACCGTTCCTTTCATATTTATGTGATAATATAATTGATATATATTTTTCTGCTAACCTCTGCGTTATTTCTTCGCTTTTCTTGATTAATTCTGCCTGTTTGATTCCCCATTCAGCAGCAGCTTTATTATCTTCTAATTTCTCGCTTAAGATGGCTTTCTCAGTCATATCAATCCCTCCCTAACGGTCTTCGTATACAATATTTGCCTCATGGCAAACAGAAAGAAAATGGGATACAGCTTTCTGGTAATCATGTATATTGCTTCCTTCATTATGCACACTAACTGCATAGTTATATATTTCTATCGCTTTTTTGCGGTTATAGTTTTCTTTCTTTACAAGATATGAAATATTCCCTAAATTTGTAATTACCACCATCATCTTAACTGTCCCATTGCTAAGAAAAAACTTCACATCTTCCAATGAAAATTTCGATAGTGAAGGATGGTTATGGAGCACAATGACCACACATTGAATAGAAGTGGTTATCAAATGGTATGATACCGTATTCATGCATGGATCGACTGAGTGTTCATCTCCTAAAGCAACCCCCATAAACTCTTTTCCTTCAGCAATCAGGTTCCTATAATCGAGACTATAGGTAAGCGCTACCTCATTAGAATCATTATCATTTTTAGAAACTGTCAATACTTCCTTGGCTAATTCCTGCAACATCAAATATTCGCTTTCAGGAATTTCTCTGTACTTGACTAATGGTACTTTTTCAATAGCCATATCTGTAATCATGACTTTATGTGTTCGCTTTTTAGCCATTTCCAAATCATTGATGGATATTTTTTTATTTTCGAATTCCACCTCTCACCATCCTTTCTTTATAAACATAAAAATTATCCTATTTATTTTTATTCCTCTAATAGTGTATTATGTATTACTATTATATTCTTTTAACCGGCTTTTTTCAACAGTATATCCATATATAACTTATAGTAACCTTAAGGTCACCACAGCAGTCTGCCCACGCCTTTCAGCTTGTACATGGCTTCTATGAAGTAATAGTCCGCGTAGTTCATGGTGAAATGATGCTCCGGGGAATGGTAGGCCGCGCTGCAGTTCTGGACGATGGCGTCGCACCCCCGGCCAAAATCCGCACGGCTGTCCGCTATGGCCCGCAGAATCCGCACCGCGGCATCCTCGTATTCCCCACGAAATTCTTCCGGCAGGCACTTGGCCAGCTCCAGCAGGCCTCCCGCGATCACGCAGGCCCCGCAGGAGTCCTCCCAGGCAGGCTCCGGGGGCTGGCGGAAGTCCACGGGGATGATGCCGCTCTCGGGGATGTTCGGCAGGCAGTAATCCGCCACACGCTTCGCCGTATCCAGGTATTCCTGTTTTCCTGTATGCAGATAGCTTATCATGAAGCCGTACAGCGCCCAGCCCTGGCCCCTGGTCCAGGCGGAACCCTCCCCGTAGCCCTGGCCGCCGTGGCTTTTCACCATCCTGCCTGTCTCCGGGTCGAATTCCACGATGTGGCATACGGAGCCGTCCGGGCGGACGAAATGCTCTCTGACGGTGTCCGCGTGCAGCATGGCAATCTGACGAAACCTGGGGTCTTTCGTCTCCTCGCTGGCCCAGTACAGGAGGGAGAGGTTGAACATGCAGTCGATGATGGCCCAGCCTCTGGTGTCCTCCTCCAGGTCGTTCCATGCGCGGATGAACCTTCCCACAGGGTTGAAGCGGCCTGCCAGAAGGGTGGCGGCGTGGAGGGCGATTCTTCTGGAATCCGGGTTCCCTGTGAGCTTATGATCCGCCACGGCTGTGGGGACGAACATGAAGCCCACGTCGTGGTGCAGGCCGTAGAAGTCCGCAAAGCACTGCTCCATCTTCCTTTCCGAGACCCGGGCGATTTCGGCATAGCGCTGCTCTCCCGTGTCCTGGTACAATAGCCACATCATCCCTCCCCAGAAGCCGTTGGTCCACCAGTTCAGGCCGTCGTCCATGCGCCACTGCTTCGACATGTCTGACCTGTCGTCATAGTCCCCGTTCTCATCGGTTCTGTAGGGAATCTTCTCTCTGTTCTTCTCGCTGACCCATGCCATCTTTTCGCGGATTTTCGCTATTACGGCATCTGCCCATTCTTCCTGTCTGTTCATGTCCTTGCTCTCCTCTCTTCCATGCATCTTACTTCAAGCCAGTCGAAATCCGCGTATTTTCCAAATCCCGTCAGATCCTGGCAGCAGATTCCCACCATGGCTCCGGTGAACCACCCCTCCCTGCAGGCCTCGTCCGACAGAAAGCTGGCATTGACGCTGGGGCCTATGTCCTGCAGAGCCTCTCCCCGGAATCCGTAGGAGAACTGCGCCTGCGTCCCCCGCAGGGACAGCTGCAGGACGATATCGCGCTCTTGTTCTATCAGGATATAGTCTGTCAGGTATTCGTACCTTTTGTTCTCCGCTTTCAGCAGAGTGATGCATTTTCCCACATCCTCATCATGGGAAAGGTGCAGGTACAGGTAGTTGTCCGTATCGTACATCAATATCAGTCCTGCCATCTGCTTGAAGACCTCCGGCTCAAACGCCAGGCAGCAGGCTGCGTCCATATGGTACTCCGTGACCCGCCTGGCGATCAGGGTCTGGGCGAAACGGGAGGCCAGGCCGCTCCGCCCGTACATCCGCAGCCACCCCGGGCGCTCTGTCAGGGAAATATGGCGCTCGTCCATGGGAACCCGCAGGGACTGGTAGTCCAGGTGCAGCGTGGGCCCATCGAAATCGTCCCGCACCAGTACCTTATCGGACAGAGTCTGCGCCTTTTTTGCATCGTCCTCCCTACTGGCTGATTCCGCCCCGCTTTCTGCATTCCCCTGTCTCGCCGCGCTTTTCGGCGGCTCCACCATCTCCCTGGGCACGTTTCCGCCATCCGCCAGCTCCAGCCACCCATCCTCCGTCCAGCGCATCCTCTGGATGGCCGTCTCCCGGCCCAGCATATAGCGCCTGGCCCCGGCGAAGCGCTCTGCATCCTCAGGATTGCGGTCTTCTGAGGCCCTGCCGCACAGATGCACCGCGTACCACTCTCCCTCCGGGGTCTCCACCAGGTCGCAGTGCCCGGCCTTCTGGAGCAGGATGTCCTCGTGATGGCGGGAGGTCAGGATGGAGTACGCCTCCCCCTCCTGCCTGCATGCATCCGCGGGACGATACATCTCGTAGGGCCCCCAGATATCCCTGGCCCTCTGGATGGTCTGTCCATGGGCTTCCCCTGTGCCGGTGTCCGCGCTGAAGAGATAGTACCAGCCGTCCCGCTTGAAGATATGCGGCCCTTCCAGGAAGATGCCCTCGGCGCGGTAGATGTCCCTCACCGGCCCGACCATCCGCCGTCCGGCGGCATCGAACTCCTGCAGCACCAGGCGGCCTGCGTATTTCTTGGGCACCCTGTGATCCGTCACCATACTGACCATGTATTTGCGGCCGTCGTCATCGTGGAACAGGGAGGGGTCGAAGCCGAAATTGTTCAGCGCCACAGGCTCCGACCAGGGGCCGTGGATATCCTCCGCCGTCACCAGGTAGTTCTCCGTGTCGTACATATTGCAGTAAAAGGCTTTGACTATGGTGTACACCAGATAGAAGACGCCCTTGTCATATGTCAGGCAGGGCGCCCAGATTCCCTGGGAGGGCCCCACGCCCCGGAGATCCAGCTGGGACGTGCGGGTGAGGGGGTATCCTATCAGGCTCCAGTGGACAAGGTCTCTGGAATGGTGGAGCCGCACGCCCGGCCACCACTCGAAGGTGGACGTGGCGATATAGTAGTCCGCTCCTACCCGGATGATGGACGGATCCGGATGGAAGCCCCGCAGGATGGGATTTTGTATCATGGGAAATTCCTCCTTCTTTGTCTTTCTGACTTTCTGATTCGTTTACTTTTCGCTTACTGATTCGTTTTCTGTTCGTTCTCTTTTCGCTCTCCGTTGCCTTTTCGTTTCTTTTTTCTATGTTAGCATATTGACAAAATTTTTCCTATTTCCTAAAATGTAATCAACTGATATTTTCTGCAATTCTGCATGCATGCCAGGAAGCTACACCATATCCAATATAAGGAAAGGGAATATACGATGATCACAGTGAACGTCTGCGGCTATGATTCCATGCATAAGATGAAGTTCGACCGCTCCTATCCTGACGGCTATGAGGATCACGCCCTGCTGCTCATCAAGACGGCATCCTTCTTCGAAATCGATGGCGAGGTGCTGGACTTCGGGCCCAACACGGTGATGGTCTACGGCGCGGGCTCTCCTGTGCATTATGGCTGCCGGAATCCCCATTACAATGACGACTGGATCCATTTCGAGCTGCAGGGGGAGGACGAAGGGCTCCTGCGCGAGCTTGCAATTCCTGTGAACCGCCCCTTTACGCTCCCCTATCTGGGCACGCTGACGGATTATGCCCGGCTGGTGGTGCAGGAGAAGCTGTCGGCCCGTCCCCACAGCCCTCAGGTCATCGATTCCCTGATGCACGCCCTGCTTCATTCCCTGGCCGACCAGCTGCACGCAGCCCCTGACGGCAATGCGTCCCATAAATATTATTGCCCCATGAGAGAGCTACGCATGGAGATATTGAATGCCCCCTACCAAAAATGGGACACGCCCCGGCTGGCCCAAAGGCTCCACCTGAGCACATCCCATTTTCAGCATTTGTATAAGCAGTTTTTCGATACCACCTGTGTCCAGGACATCATCCGGGCCCGAATCAAGTACGCGCAGCTCTATCTGTGCATCTCGGAGATGTCCATCTCCTCCCTGGCGTCATTCTGCGGGTATGACAATGAGCTGCACTTCATGCGCCAGTTCAAAAAAGGCACGGGCATGACCCCCAGCCAGTACCGGGAGGCCCACCGCGGAAAAAGTGGGGAGCGGGTCTCCGTTCGGCCCACACGGTCGTAGTCATGCCGCCCTTCCGGACGACTCACGGTGACGCTCCTGCCTTTGACTGCATGCCCTCAGGCTTCCGCCCTCTTCCTCCTGCTGTACGCAGCTGCCTTGGCCGCCAGCGCCGCCACCGCCACAGACGCCGCCGCGGGCACCGCTTCCATTGGCGGAAACCCAGCTGCAGGAGGGAAAATATCGAGAGGCAGGCAAATGGTTCGAAAAAGCATGGCGGGCAGGAAACGCTTTCGGCGCCCTGGAGGCGGTCTACGCCTACAGCAAGGATTCCGGTAAGAACAGTCCCAAAAAGGCGTTGCAGCTATGCGATGCCATTATCGCGGATTCAAATCTGCGCGCCGACCCCAGGCACAGCGATGACTACATAACGGCTACACGTCTGCGTGCCGAACTCATAGCTCAGACAGGGGATGAAAAATCCTCGCTGCAGGTGTATAAGGAGGCCTCCGATGGAGGCGACACCATTGCCTCAAGGAAATGTGCCGAAGCCTATTTCCACGGGCGGGACGGGGTGAAGAAAGATTTAGCCCAGGCCCTGAAATACTATCAACGCGCGGCAAGGGACGACCACGAAACAGATGCCCTCTATCAGTGTGGAAGGATGTACTATTTCGGGGATGGCTGTACAAAGGATTACGAAAAAGCCTTCTCCTATTTTGAGAGGCTGGCTGTCCGCGGAGACGAACGGGGAATCTTTTTAACCATCTGCATGCTTTACAAGGGCATCGGCACTCCCAAAGACGAAGCGCGGGCAGTGGAATTGTCGGAGCAGATTACTTCCTACTACTTTGACCGGCAGCAGCGGGATTGGGAAGCCGAGTGCCAACGGCACAGAGAAGTTTGGAACGGTCTGACGCTCACCACCAGATATCTGGAATCCGAGTTATACCGACTGAAAAAAGAACAGGAAGAAAATGGCCTGCCCCTTTAAATGTTAACAGAAAGGAGCCTGAACGCTCCTTTCTGTGCAAGAAATACGAAAGGGCACTATCAGCCTACATGGTTGTAGTTGATCAGGCAGCCCTTCAGGATGATCTGCCGCTCCTCGTCCGTGAGGTCGCCCAGGCGCAGTCCGAAGGCCCTCAGGCCGTCCTTGCCCACCGTATAGGCGGCAATGGTCTCCGCCTTCTCCTCCACGGCCTTGCGGATGCCGGGAAGGAAGAGATAGTCCAGATTCCGGAAGGGCAGCTCTCCCTCCTCGATCAGGAAGGGCAGCATGCCCCAGTTGATCAGGTTGGAACGGTAACGCTTGGTGGCGTATTCGTTGGCGATATTTGCCCAGCCCCCCAGCACCTTCTGGCAGGAGGCGGCCTGCTCCCTGGCGGAGCCGTCCCCGGGCTTCACGGCGAAGATGGTGGAGCCGAAGCCGGTGTTGGAATGGTTGGCCTCCGGGTACTGCCCCTTGATCACGCCCATCAGCTCCTTCAGGATGGGCAGCTCCTGGCAGGGATGCCCTCCGGCCATGCGGGCCTTCTCCGCCTTCTGGATCTCCTTGGCGCGGCCCACATATTCCGGATCCTTGCGGCTTAAGGTGAACTCCGCCAGCCCCAGGGGATTGGAGCGGTAGGAGGATGTCTCTCCTGAGGGGATCAGCTCGTCCGTGGTGGTGACAGGGTCGTGGATCTCGCTGACCACCTGCAGGAGAAGGTTCTCCGGCAGCGCCCCCATCTGGGGCCAGTCCTTGATGTTGGGCCCAAGCTGGATTTCCACGTCAGGGTCGGCCACGCCCTTGGAATCGAAGACGCGGTTTGCGTATATTTTGCTGTCGAAATGATATTTGTATTTCCCGATCTCCCCATCGAAGTCCGTGGCCGGGGTCAGTACGCCCTTGTTGGCCGCTGTGGCAGCGATGGAGCGGGCGTCCATGAGGGCCACGGAGGAAATCTGGCCGTTCTGGAGCTTGCTTCCCTCCCTGTTGGGGAAGTTGCGGGTGGAATGGCGGATGCTGAAGGCGTTATTGGCCGGGGTGTCCCCCGCGCCGAAGCAGGGGCCGCAGAAGGCCGTCTTCATGACAGCGCCGGTCTCCATAATCGCCGCGGCACAGCCGTTTCTCACCAGCTCCATATACACGGGCATGGACGCGGGATACACGCTCAAAGTGAAGCTGTCCGCGCCGATGGAGCTGCCTTTCAGGATGTCCGCCGCGGCGCAGATGTTCTCGAAGCCGCCGCCTGCGCAGCCCGCGATGATGCCCTGCTCCACCATGAACTTCCCGTTCTTCACCTTGTCCCTTAAATGGAACTGCAGGGGTTCGCCGTCCGGGCCCTTTGCGCCGCCCAGGCTCACCAGAGCAGATTCTTCCGTCTCCTCCAGGATGTCCATGAGATTGGCGTTCAGCTCCTCTATGGTGTAGGTATTGCTGGGATGGAAGGGCATGGCAATCATAGGCCGCACCTTGGACAGGTCTACCTGGATCATGCCGTCATAATAGGCCACTTCCCCGGGGGCCAGCTTCCTGTAGTCGCCTTTGCGCCCGTGGATTTCGTAGAATTCCTCTATCTCCTGGTCTGTCTCCCAGATGGACGACAGGCATGTAGTCTCCGTGGTCATCACATCGATGCCGATGCGGAAGTCCGCGCTTAAGGATGCCACGCCGGGGCCTACGAACTCCATGACCTTGTTCTTCACATAGCCGTTCTTAAATACGGCGCCGATGATGGCCAGAGCCACGTCCTGAGGGCCCACGCCCTTCACAGGCTCTCCCGTCAGGTACACGCCCACCACCTGGGGCCTGCCTATGTCATAGGTCTGGTTCAGCAACTGCTTCACCAGCTCCGGGCCGCCCTCGCCCACGGCCATGGTGCCCAGCGCCCCGTAGCGCGTGTGGGAATCCGAGCCTAAAATCATCTGCCCGCCGCCCGAGAGCATCTCCCTGGCGTACTGGTGAATCACCGCCTGGTGAGGGGGCACATAGACGCCACCGTACTTCTTGGCGCAGGTCAGGCCGAACATATGGTCGTCCTCGTTAATGGTGCCGCCCACGGCGCACAGGGAATTGTGGCAGTTGGTGAGCACATAGGGCATGGGGAACTTCTGCAGCCCCGAGGCCCTGGCGGTCTGGATGATGCCCACAAAGGTGATGTCATGGCTGGTGAGCTTGTCGAACCTGATCTTCAGCCTGTCCATATCGCCGGAGGTGTTGTGGCTCTCCAGGATGCCGTAGCTGATCGTCTGCTTCGATGCCTCTTCCCTGGTGATTTCCTTTCCAGTTTTGGCCAAAAGCGCCTTCTGCGCCTCCGGCGTGTCAGCGATGATCTCCCTGCCGTTTACCAGGTACGCGCCGCCTTGTAATAATTCTATCATAGATTGGACTCCTCTCTCATTTTTACATGCTTCCCCTGCTGCTGCCTCATTTATAGAATCGCCGCGGTTCATTCCCCGCCGGTGATATGGATCAGGATCGCCTCCCCCCGGAATCCGGCTCCGCCTACCAATTGCGGCACCTGCCTCTCCCCTTCTATGACATCCCTGTCACAAAAGTGGACATGGCCCGCCAGCACCAGCTCCA
>CAOOJO010000037.1 GCA_948496895.1 uncultured Acetatifactor sp.
GGCATTGCGGCAGGGGGCCGGAGAGGGGCGGTGTGGCTTTGTTCGGCAGTGGTAACATTGAGCGGCGGCTTCGCCTCCGCTTATGTTACCACTATGGTGCTCTCACTAAGCCACACCGCCCCTCTCCTGATTTTGCGGCAGGGTTTACATTTTTATAGTGTGGGGGATTGCTTTGGGGGATATTTTATTTTTTAGCATGGGCCTTTTAGGGAGAACATTAAGGTGTCTCCTATGCGCATTTCTACTGTCAGTTCCGTTATATTGTGGCCGTAGTAGCGTTTTTCGTAGACTTCGTAGGGGCTGCAGGGCTCTTTAAAGCGGAGGGTGTGCTTTCCTTTGTAGGCTGCGTGGATGGTGACGAAATTGGCGTTGGCGTAGATTACGTCATCCTGGGTGTTGTACAGGTGGCAGCCTGCGTATTCTGCGAGAGAGGCTATGAGCTCGGAGCGCAGGATCTGGGGGGCGCAGTAGGCGCTTGTCCAGCCGTCCATCTCTTTGATGGCGTAGGCGGGCAGGGCCAGTTCGCAGTAGGTTCCCAGGATATGGGCGCTGGGGTCGTCGATGTAGAAGCCCGGGGTCATGTAGGCTGGGGCCAGGACGTTTTCCAGCCATACGTTGCTGTGGACGTCTCTGTCGATGTAGCCGTAGCGTCTGTCCTCCACGGCGTAGCGGACGGCGGGGTGGGTCAGGTCGGTTATCTTGAACCGGGGGGAGCAGGTGTGGTCTATGCGGCCTACCTGGATGCCGGTGAGGTTCTGGATGTTGGCATTGTCCATTATGTTTTCCGCGTCGGGGTTCAGGTAGCCGGGGGCGTAGAGCCACAGGACTACGGCGTGGTTCTTACGGGCTTTGCGGATTATGGCCTGGCGCTCGGCGTCTGTCAGGCGAAAGAGGTTCATCATGATGTAGAGCTTGTAGTCGGGCATGTCTTCTCTTTCCATGTCGTTATGGAAGTAGTAGTCCACGGGGGCTCCTATGCGGTGCAGGTCTGAGGTGCGGTAGTAGTCCAGCATCATGATGTTGGTGTAGGCGGATACTACGTGGCAGCTTTCCTGGTCGTAGATGAGGGCTATTTCGTTGTTTTTATTGCGGTTTAGGGAGTAGGCGAATGCTGCTATCTCTTTCTGGCGGGCGAAGAGGCGGTAGATTTCCTCGTGCTGGTAGCGGCCTCCCTCTGCGTGCTGGTCGAACCACCAGGCATAGATGTCCTCACAGAGCACCCGGGCGAAGTCGCGCTTGAGGGTGACGATGCTGTCGCGGGTGTCGTAGAGTCCCATGGCGTCACGGTAGAAGCTGTCTTCCAGGTGGGTGCGGCTGTCCTCTTCGGCTACGAACATCTGGCCCCGGAGCCGGAAGGAGTCCTGCATCTCCCGCTGGGCCACGCAGCCGCCGGGCTCTCTGTTGTTGTAGACGCCGGGAGCTGCCAGGAAGTCCAGTTTCCCGCTGTCCAGGATGGTGAGGGTGGCGGTGGCGGTGGTGCTGTTGTAAAAGTCGGTGCAGCCGTAGGAGCCGTAGAAGGCGCCTACGACTTTTCCTGTGTAGCGGACCTTCAGCAGGGTGGCGAAGTGGACGATGGCCTCTGCTGTGGCTTCGTGTAGGGCATCGTAGAAGTCGGCTACATAGGCGTAGTCATCCATGTTGAGGAAGACGCCGTAGTTGGTGGGCTTTTGGGCGTTGATGTCGATGTTTTTTCCCAGGATGCGCTCGGCGCTTTCGTAGTATTTCATGGCGTCCAGGACGCCCTCTTCCATGTGAATGTAGTATTGCTCTTCTATGTTGGGGATGATGGGATCCTCGAAAGAGGCGTCGTTCCTTTTCCAGGCTTTGCGCAGGTTTTCCTCGGTGTTGTAGCGTTTCCGCAGGAAATTGGCGTAGGCTTTCCGGAAGGCAGGGGAGAAGTCGCCGTATTTGTTCTTTCCCCGGTCGCAGATGGAGTTCACAGGGTACCATTCGGAGGTGCCGCCTGCTGCCAGGAAGTAGCCGATGACCCTGTCGGCGAAGGGGAGTCTGTCTATGGCGTCGCAGAATTCCTGCAGGGCTTTTCCGGCGGCGGCTTTCCATTTGTCCGAGGCGAAGCTGTACATGCCGGGGATTTCGTCCTTGTGCACTTCGGACATCAGGATGGAAGGCTCGTGGCTGCCGTCCTGGTAGGTGATCAGCTCCTCCAGGTTGTCCTCCATCCAGTCCACGGGCGGGTGCAGGCCGATCCTCACGATGATGTAGGCATCGGGCACCTGGGACAGGAGCGTCTCGGCGTTTTTCACAAAGGCCTCCAGGCCGCTGGGCTCATGGCAGGGGGCGCCGTTTTCATCGGTATAGTCTTTTCCGGGGCGCAGCCAGTCGGTGTTGGTCATCAGGAAGAAGACCTGCAGGCCAGCCTCCCCCAGATGTCTGATGTAGTCCGGTTTATTGAAGCGCACGGTCATGGCCATGGGCGGGAAGGTCTTCCCGTCAATCACCAGCGCGGGGCTTCCGTTGACATTTTTTACTTCTGCGAAGCTCATATAAATACCTCCATTGCTACTCTTCTATCAATAAATCGGTGCAAGCCAAAGCGCAAAAGTCGCGCTTGAAGAATGCCCGCTCTTTGGGCATTCTTCGAATTGCTTTAGCAATTTGTGTAACTTAGAAGTTCTTTACACACTTTTACAGCGCCCCACATGTCATTGGAGCGCTGTTTGGAAAAACGTTTATTCTTTTACGGAGCCTACCGTGATGCCCTTTACGAAGAATTTCTGCAGGAAGGGGTACACCACCAGGATGGGGATGATGGCGATGAACATCTGGGCGCTGCGGACTGTCTTCTCGCTCAGGCTGGACAGCAGGGCCAGCTGCTCCGGGGTCATGTTGGTCATGGTCTGGTTGTTGTTGATGACCTGGGTGGCCAGGTAGGTGGCCATGGGGTAGTTGTTGGGGTTGTTCATGTAGAACATGCCGTCGAACCAGGCGTTCCAGTGCCCTATCATGGAAAACAGCAGCAGGGATGCCAGGGAGGGCTTGGACATAGGCAGGATGACCTTGATCAGTGTCTGCCAGTGGTTCGCCCCGTCCACGAAGGCCGCCTCCTCTATGGCCCTGGGGAGTCCCTTGATGAAGTTCATCATGATGATCACGTTCCAGATGCTCATGGCGGAGGGCAGTATCAGCACCCAGAAGCTGTCCAGCAGGTGCAGGTTCTTGATGACCATGTAGGTGGGGATCAGGCCGCCGCCGATGAACATGGTGACGGCGAAGTAGGCCATGTATGCCGTCCTGGCCCTGAACTGCCTGGAGGAGCGGGACAGGGGGTAGGCCGTTATGGCGATGATCGCCATGTTGAACACCGTTCCCACCAGCACCCGGGCCAGGGAGATGCTCACGGAGTGGAAGAAGTCCTTTTTGGAAATCAGGTACTCATAGGCCTTCAGGGAGAATTCCACGGGCACGAAGCCTACCCGGCCTGCCATGGCCGCGCTGCTGGAGCTTAAGGACATGGCGAATACGTGCAGGATGGGCAGGATGCAGGACAGCGCCATAAGGGTCAGGACGATGGTATTGAACACCTGATAGATATAAAAGCTTACGGATCGCTTGACTTTCATACTTACACCTCCTTTAAAATACGCGGTAGTCGCTCTTCTTATAGAGGATCCAGTAGCTGAGCCCTACAAAGATGAGCGAGACGATGGATTTGAACAGGCCCATGGCCGCGGCGGCGGAATACTGGTGCCCCGCGATGCCCAGTCTGTATACCAGCGTATCCAGGATGTCCACGGTCTTCTCCACGGTGGGGTTGTACATGACCAGAATCTGCTCGAAGCCCGCGTTCAGGATGCCGCCCAGGCCCAGCACGGTGAGCACGGCCACCATGGGCAGGATGCTGGGCAGGGTCACATGCAGCACCTGCTGCCAGCGGCTGGCGCCGTCCACCCTGGCCGCCTCGTACAGCGCCGCGTCCACGTTGGTGATGGCCGCCAAAAGGAGCACTGTATTATAGCCCATGCCTTTCCATACATCCGAGGCGATGATGATCGTCCGGAAATACTTGTTGCTCACCAGGAAGGCGATGGGTTCTATGTTGAACAGGCTCTGCAGCACATTGTTGATGATGCCGTCGTAGGCGAAGATCTCCAGCAGCATGCCTGCCAGAATCGCCCAGGAGAAGAAATAGGGAATGAAGACGATGGTCTGCACGGAGCGCTTGAACCAGCTCTTCACCACCTCGTTGAGCATCAGGGACAGAATCAAAGGCACCAGGATGCTCAGGATGATCTTGAAGAACGCGATGATAAAGGTATTCACGAATGCCTGGCGGAAGCTGGGCATGGTGAATATGTAGGAGAACTGGTCAAAGCCTACGAACTTTGACCTGGCGAAGCCCAGGAGGGGCTTGAAGTCCTGAAAGGCCATGATCAGGCC
Source organism: uncultured Acetatifactor sp. (assembly GCA_948496895.1). Taxonomy (GTDB): domain Bacteria; phylum Bacillota; class Clostridia; order Lachnospirales; family Lachnospiraceae; genus Acetatifactor. Next base: position 4,399 of record CAOOJO010000037.1, read on the forward strand.
GAACATGGGCAAATACGCGAAGACCGCGGTGAAGATCACCGCCGGAAGCAGCATGACATGCAGCTCCCTGGTCTTGTACAGGCCCTTTTTCTTCTTTTCTTTCTTAACATCTGCCATGGATACAGCTCCTTTCCCAATCCGGACTCCGAAAGCTCCACGGGGCCGCCGCTCATTCCAGCGGCGACCCCGTCTCGCTTCCGGCCCACTTACGTGTGCCAATCCTTATTTATTCTGATACCACTCGTTCACTTCTTTCGCGATGTCATCGCCGCCCTGGGCCTTCCACTGCTCCACGAAGGTGTCGAAGTAGGAAACAGGTTCCTCGCCCATGATGATGCTGATATAGGCGTTGTCGCGCAGCTTGTTCAGCTCGCCCTGCTTGGTGATCATGGAAGGTGTGGTGACATAGACCTCATCGTAGATGATGTTGGCGCTCTCTACGGTCTTGATCATGTTGTCCACGCCGCCGTCCTCGGCCAGACGGCTGAAGTAGGTTCCCCAGGCCACGCCGTCATCCGGGTTCTCCATGTAATTCAGGTAGGATGCCCAGGAACCCCAGAACTCGTTATTGCGGGGCGCTTCCTCCAGGCTGATCTCTGTCTTACCCTGCTTCGCGAACTCGTTGATGACCTCAAAGTTCTGGCGCAGGCAGGTAGGGGAGTAGATCCTCCAGGGTACCCATGTGTACACGTAGCTGTTCCACTCAGTCTTCTCTTCCTCGGTCATGGCGTTCTGCACCTCAGGCGGGCTGTTCTTCAGGGTATACTGCAATGACCAGTATATCAGCTTGAAGACTACCTCGGGATGCTCGCAGTTCAGGCCTACGCCGATGAAGTTATTCACGGGGTAGCGGGAGATCATGATGTCAGGCTGCTCTCCGTCCAGGGAGAGGTTGGGTCCGACTACCCAGTCTGCCTCAGGATGCTCCACCTTGTTGCTGTTCAGCGGCCAGTTGGGAACCCACCAGGAACCGGGTACGATGGCGTACTTTCCGGCCACGATGTCGCTTACCACCTGGGAGTCTGCCGCCCAGATATCATAGGCCGCGAAGTCTTTCTTGAAATAGCCCTTGTTGTACCACTCGTTGAGCTTGGTCAGCGTCTCTTTGTTTTCCTCTCTGATACCGGCGTATTCCAGGGTGCCGTTGTTGTCGTACCAGCCGCCTGCCCATGTCTCATAGGCGTGGAAGAAGGGTGAAAAGTCTCCCAGCTGGGCATCGATGTAGTTCTTGCAGGCAGGAAGCACAGGGCCGCCGGTGGCCTCCATCAGCTTGTCGCAGAGGGCCTCGAACTCCTCGATGGTCTTGGGCAGCTGATCCTTGGAGGTGATGCCCACTTCCTTGAGCTGGTTCATGTCGTAGTACATCTGGGATGTCATCTGCGCGGGATCCGTGCCCATGGGCAGTCCGTACAGCTTGCCGTCCTTCTTGCCGACATTGATGAAGCTGCCGTCAAAGTTATAGATGTTCTCCAGATCTGCGCAGGTGTACTGCTCATAGGCCTCTGTCAGGTCCAGCAGGCCGCCCTGGCCCACCAGGTCCTCGAAGTCGTTGGGTCCTAACATGACAATGTCAGGCACATTGCCGGCCGCCAGCTCCGCGCCGAACTTCTGGGAGTACTGGTCTGCGTTCACGATCCAGTCGTAGATCAGGTTGATGTTCAGCTCTTCCTTCAGCAGCTTCACGGCTGTGGAAGTCTCGGGGGTCACGTCCGCGGGGGTGTCCGGATTCTCGGACTCGCGGTACTGCAGCACGATGTGGATGTCCACAGGCTCCGGATAAGGCTCCAGCAGCAGCGCCTCGGCTGTCCCGGCTCCGCCTTCCGCAGGGGCCTCGGCTTCTCCGCCAGCTTCCTCGCCAGATTCCTCGGGAGCGCTCTCCTCAGGGGCCTGGGAAGATTCCTCCGCCTTGCTCTCGGCGGCTCCGCTGCTCTCCGTGGATGCGGGCTCTCCGCCACAGGCTGCCAGGGACGCGGCTGTCATTATCGCCACCAAAAGGGCCGATAACCATCTCTTTTTCGTAGCTTTTTTCATACTTTTCCTCCTTGTCACATATTTTTTGTTGACATGTACATTATATCTTTTATGGATTTGGTTTTTAAGGGTTTATTGTACAAAAAAACAGGATAATTATGTCTCTGCTTCCTGCCAGACACAATTATCCCTCTTTTTAAATACTTTTGTACACTTTTCTGCTTTTTTATGGTTTCTTACATTATTCTTGGTGATTTTCACGAAACTGCTTTGGATTATCTCCCACCCGCTCCCGGAAGATCCGGCGGAAATACCGCTCGTCCGCATAGCCTACCTGCTTCGCGATCCAATAGATGGGCTGCTTCGTCTCGCGCAGGTACTTTTTCGCCGCCTCGATCCTCAGATCGTTCAGATAGGTGACGAAGGTCTTTCCCGTGAGGTTCTTGAACTTCCGGGAGAAATGGCTCTTGCTCATGCCCGTCAGCCGCAGCAGCTCCTCCAGGGTGATGTCCCGGTCCATATGCTCCCTGATATAGTTCATGGCCCTGTGGATTTCCTCCATGGCGGCCAGCTCCCCGTCCGTCCCCTCGATGCTTCGCAGCACCAATCCGCGCACCTGGTCGAACCATTCCCGCCACTGGTACCACCACAGGAAATGTCCTGTCTCCTCAAAGTACCGGGAGATGTCCTTGCCCGAGAATTCCGCCCAGTGCAGGTCGAAATGGTAGAACAGCGCCACGCGCTCCTCCGCGGAGAGCGCCGCCGTCCGAATCCGCTCCATCCCCTTTTCGTAATCCTCGTCCCGGGCCATGAACGCCATCTCCAGGCTAAACTGCAGGGCCTCCTTTTTGGCACAGCCGTCCCGCTCCCGCAGCAGGTCCGGGAAGGCGTAGGCATAGCAGTACTCCCCCGGCCTCCTGTCCTGGAAGAGCTGGCGCTTCCCGGCGGTGGCAAGGGCGTTCTCCAGCTTCTCATAGGGCACGCCCGAAACCTCCCTGATCTCCAGGAGCGTGGTGCGCTCCCTGTCGAAACGGCCCGCCATGTCCTTCAGCAGAGCGGCATCTATGGTGCAGGGCAGCAGGAAGGAGGTCTCGTTCAGAAGCTCGTAAGCCATCCCCTGGCCCTCCAGCCTGGCGGACGCAGCCTGGGCCTGGTAGAAATCCGGCAGCTCCCAGACATAGACGGTCTCCCCCTCCACCTTCCGCTCCCGTATCTGGTAATGCCGCTGCACCTCCAGATAGCGCTTCCGCACCCCCTGCATGAAGGCGTCCACATTCTCCTCCTCGATCTGGGCCTTGGTGATATAGTCCAGGATGCCGATGCGCAGGGCCTGCTGGATCAGCTCGAACTCCTGGTGCATGGTCAGCACCACCAGCTGGAGACTGGGAAAGGACTGGCGCACCTGCTGCAGGAAGGGAATGCCGGACAGCCCCGGCATCTCCAGGTCGGAGAAGAGGATGTCCGCTCCCTTTTCCCGCAGGAAGCGCAGGGTCTCCTCGCTGCTGCCGGAATCCCCTACTACCTCCATGTCGTATTTCTCCCAGTCGATCAGCCCGATGATGCCCCGGCGCACCAGCTTCTCGTCATCCACCACGTATACCCTGATCATCTTCCACCCCCTGCCCGTCCCCGGGCACAGACCGTCCCATTCCCCACCTGCAGGCACATCGCCTCTGACGGGAAGCCCTCCCGGCAAAGGCGCGGCATCTCATCTCACGGAGCACATTCCTCTGGTGTCCTTCACGATGGCCTCCGCCGCGAAGGGGATGCGGATCTCCACCACATTGAAGCCGTCCTCCAGCCGCTCCGCCTGCAGGACGAACTCGCTCCCGTAAAAGCTCTCCAGCATCCGGGCCACATACTGCAGGCCGATGCCATTGGCGGACACGTCCTGCTTCTGCTCCAGCACCTGGCGGATCTTCTCCGGGTCGATAGGGCTGCCGTTGTTCTTGATCAGGATGGAAATCTTGCCGTTGGCCAGAAGCTCCACCTCGATACGGATCTCCCCTCTGTCGCAGCCGCTGTGCTTGATGGCATTTTCCACTACGGGTTGTAGTATAAAGCGCGGCATCACGGTCTGCAGAATCTCCGGATGCTTCCCTGTATCCACCACGAACTGGATGTCGTACCGAAGCTGCTGGAGCACGATATAGGCCCTTATGGCCTCCAGCTCCTGCTCCAGAGTAGTGGCCTCGTCCCGGGACATATTATATAGAAGAAGCCTGTTGAGGGCGGCAATGAAGCGGGTCATCTCCCTGTCCTGCTTCCCCGCCGCGTACCACTTCAGGGTGTCCAGGGTATTGTAGAGGAAATGGGGATTGATCTTCCCCAGCACCACCCGCACCTCCAGCTCCCTGCGCCGCTTCTCCTCGTCCTGCACCTTGCCTAAAAGCCGCAGGATGTTCTTCTTCATCTTGTCGAACAGCTCGAAATGCGCGTCGAATTCCCGGATGTTCATCCGCTCCACCCTGGATTCCACATCCTCGTCCTCGGCAATGGCCCGCAGGCCCTCGTCGAATCTGGTGAAAGCCTTATAGATGCTCCTCCACTGGAGCACGGAAATCAGGATACAGAAGGAAATCACGAACAGGGTCACCAGCCCCAGGTTCAGCGCCATGCGGTAGACGAGCCTGTAGTGCTCTCTCGCGGGCACCAGGACATGCATCTGCCAGTCCCCCTTCATCTCCCGGGTATAGACCTGGTAGCGCTCCCCCTTCAGCCGCAGCTCCGAAAGCCCCCGCTCCAGCTCGCTGCCCCGGGCCACCTTCCCCTCATCGGAGCTGTACATGACCTTCCCACTGGCGGACTGCATCAGGAAAATGCTGTCCATGTCCGCCGCGCTGCCCAGGTACAGCTCGTCCAGATACCGGAAGCCGGATTCCACATAGATATAGATCTCCCCGTACTCCTTCAGCGTCCGGTATTTGCGGAGCAGGGAAATGCAGTCGTACTCCCCGACCCTGGACTTGGACAGATGGGGGCCGTAGAACTCCATGTTCTCCCATTTGCACAGGAAGTCCTCCTCCGCGGGCAGTCCGGCGTACACCAGGGAAGTCTGGTTGATCTTCACAGGCGCCTCCTGCCCCTTTGGTATGTACAGATAGGTCAGATTGGCCACGGAGGGGTTGGCCACCTCGTAGTTGGCGATCTGCTCCCGCAGATAGATCAGGAGGTCGCCCTTCTCCGCGCTGTCGTTTTCCTCCAGATAGGTCACCAGGTTCTTCCCCACGGTGCCGTCCGCCTCCATGAGCCAGGAGAGCATCTTCATATTGTCCATCAGGTCGGTCATCTCCCGTGACATCCTGTTTAAGTCGCTGGTGATGGATTCCTCCACCTCCCGGTAGTTGATGCGGTAGAACTGGGACAGGAAGAGAATCTCCACCAGAACCAGGGGAATGGCCACGCCGAAAATCCAGACCTTTATCAGCCGTCTGGCAAATGACATCTGTCTGCGCTTTTCGTTTCTGCCCCCCCGGTTCATATGCCCCTCCGCTCCGCAGGCCTGTCCCGGCCCTTTTCTGCCCCTGGCCCTCCGGTCTTTCATCATTCATGGATTGCTTCAGGCAAAACGCCCGGACTTCAGGCTCCCTTTGGAAGCCGCTCATTATATGGCGGAAAGCCATCGCTGTCAGCCTTGCGCCATTCTGAAAAATAGATTTGTGAATGTTTTTATGATAGCACATATGCGGGGCAAATGCAACAAATTTCTCGGGCCGCTAGGCCGGGACATGGAATCCTCCTGACTGCCTTTTTACGGCAAAGAGCCTTTTTCCAATGAGTTTTTGTTGGCAAACATACTGGTATATGTTAGAATGAAATCAAAAACGGGGGCGATATTATGGGGATGGCTGAACTGGAGCGGAGAAAAGACGAGAAGATAGACGGCGTGATTTATGATATGTCGCCCCCGCCCAGCTTCCGGCATGGAATCGTGGACGGGAATATCCATACCATTATAAAGCAGGGCCTGAAAAACAGCACATGCCTGGTCTCCATGGAGAACTTGGACTTCAAGTACCATCCGGACATAAACGACGACTATCTGTGCCCCGACATTATGATCATCTGCGACAGAAAGCATTTAAAGGGCGGAACCTACAGCGGGACTCCCAAGTTCATCGCGGAGACCTTAAGCCCCTCCACCGCCAAGCGGGACAAATCCGAGAAAAAGGATATCTACGAAAAAGCGGGCGTGGAGGAATACTGGATCGTCTCCCCGGACGGCCATCTGGAAATCTATTATCTCAGGGAGGGACGCTATGTCCTGGAGGAGAGCTATATCCTGCAGGATGACGCGGAGGAGGAATACTACAATGCTGAAGTCGAAATCCGCCTGCGTGCTTTCCCTCATATAAGCATGAAATTGCAGGAGATTTTTGAGGGCGTGGAGCCATAAGCCGTAACTGCTTTATCTGTTTTCAAGTGCCAAATATCGGGAAGGAGCGATTACAGAATGCACAGATTGAAAATCAATAAACTCGGCCCAATCGACCATTGTGAGCTGGAATGCGCTCCTTTTATGACCTTGACAGGATTTCAGGCATCCGGAAAAAGCACCATTGCGAAAGCCATTTATTATTTCAGGACGATAAAAGATGATATCGTGGAGATTGCGAAGAAGAGATGCCTCAGGAAAATGCCCGGCGGTTTTGTCGCGGAGCCTAGCGCCTATAAAGCTATGGGCCAGGCAAGATTGCTGAAGGAGCTGGCGGATCATCTGCAGGAGAAGTTCCTGAATATATTTGGTTCCTCCTGGGGAATGTCCCCTGAAATGCGCTTGGAATATTATTTTACCGACACCTGTTCTATGGCGGTTTCCCTCAAGGAGGAACATGGCATCCAGATTCCCAATCATATATGGCTGACTTTCAGTCATGAGCTTGAAAGCTTTCTGCATAGAAACGATAATCGCTTTTCCGTCACGCCCTTGGGGGTGGCGGAGGAGGAAGCAGAGTCATTTCAGGCGGAGGTCAACAGATTATTTGACGATGATTGCATGGCTGTCTATGTACCTGCGGGGCGCAGCATGATAACCCTGCTTTCACAGCAGCTCGGATATATTTACGCGAAAATGGATGATGGCCAAAGGCGTTCCCTGGACGGCTGTACAAGGGATTATCTGGAAAGGATCCTTCGCATCAAACCTGAATTTTCCGACGGGCTTCCGGGAATGGCGGCACAGGCTGGCGGCACGGCCTCTCTGCCCTCGAAGACAATTTGGCAGTCATTGAGCCTGATCAATAAAATATTGCGGGGCTCTTACCGATACAGCAATGGGGAGGAGCAGATTGTCCTTGATAACGGGAGATATGTGAAGATCAATTTCTCTTCCTCCGGACAGCAGGAATGTGTATGGATATTGAATCTGCTGTTTTATTATCTGCTGCGCCAGAAAAGGGTTTTATTTATTTTGGAGGAGCCGGAATCCCATCTGTTCCCCGAATCGCAAAAGTATATTACAGAGCTGATCGCGCTGGCAGGGAATTGTGGGCATTCCATCGTATTGACGACCCACAGCCCCTATGTGCTGGGAACCTTGAACAACCTATTGTATGCGCATGCTGTCCTGAATGCGGAAAAGGCCGATAAAATCATTGAGGAATCCCTCTGGCTTGACCTGGGCAGGTTCCGTGCATGGTTCGTCAAAGACGGCACCATCGAGAACTGCATGGATCCGGAAATCGGGATGATCCAAAACGAAAGGATTGACGAGATTTCAAAGGTAATCAATGAGGAGTTCGACATGCTTTTGAATCTACAGACGACGGATTGGGAGGACACGCCATGCCCTTGAACGGTCATATCTCGTTGTGCGCTGTATTATCGTATCGTAGCCAATAAGTGCAAGACCCAGGAAATCATGTCGTCCGCCTACAGAAAATATCAGATAAAGTGGAGAGGACGTCTTCTGCAAAAGACAGGCTTCATTGAAGAAGAGATATAAATCTAAAGGAGTATCTATGAACGAAAAAGTGTTAAGAACCTTAGAATACAACAAAATCATCGAGATGCTGGCGAACAAGGCCAATTCCGCGCCGGGCAAGAAGCTCTGCAGGGAGCTTGTGCCCTCCACCGACTTAGGCGAGATTCGCAGGAACCAGCGCCAGACCGCCGATGCCCTGCGCCGCCTGTTCCGGTTCGGCAGCACGTCCTTTGGCAACAACAAGGACTTAGGCTATTCCATCCGCTCCCTGGAGGTGGGCAGCACCCTGTCCATCCTGGAGCTTTTGAACATCGCCTCCATGCTGGACAATGTGTCCCGCATCAAGGCCTATGGCAGGCAGGACAGGAAAGAAAGCAGCGCCGGGGAGAACGGCGGTCGCCCGGGCAATGGAAGGAACGGCAGCAATGGCGGCAGCGCGGAGTCAGAAGAGGAGTCTCGGGACACCCTGGACGAATACTTCGAGCTGCTCACCCCCCTGACGGGCCTGGCGGGCGAAATCCACCGCTGCATCCTCTCCGAGGAGGAAATCGCGGACGATGCCAGCCCCAAGCTGAAAAACATCCGCCGCTCCATGCTGCAGACCAACGACAAGATACACGGCCAGCTCACCTCCATGTTAAGCGGCTCCTACCGCACCTATCTCCAGGACGCGGTAATCACCATGCGGAACAACCGCTACTGCATCCCCATCAAGGCGGAGTACAAAGGCCAGGTGAACGGCATGATCCACGACCAGTCCGCCACAGGCTCCACCTATTTCGTAGAGCCCGCCGCGGTGGTAGAGCTGAACAACAAGCTACGGGAGCTGGAGCTGGAGGAAAAGGAGGAGATCGGGCGGATCCTGGCGGAGCTGAGCGCCCAGGCCGGGGCACACACCGAGGAGCTGGCGGACGACCTGAAGATCATGACCCTGCTGGACTTCATCTTCGCCAAGGCGGAGCTGGCCATGGACATGAACGCCACGGAGCCCCTCTTCAACGAAGACCATTCCATCAACATCCGCAAGGGCCGCCATCCCCTGTTGGACAAGAAGAAAGTGGTGCCCA
>CAOOJO010000038.1 GCA_948496895.1 uncultured Acetatifactor sp.
GGGGAGAAATCGGGTATCGAAAATGCGCATGTCAATATATGGAATGCCGCTGAACAGCGCGCCGATGGGCGCGATTCCAACATCCGCACCATCATGAACCATGTGAAGTACCTGGTGCACCCCTCGGCCCAGATCGTTATTTCCGACGAATACCAGAAGCAGATCGTGACACCCACCAGCATGGTCAGCGGCAGCGAGCTGTCGCTGCTTTTAGGCATGCCCCGGAAATCCGTGGCCGGGGTGGCGGTGCAGGAGATGGCGGAGTTCGGCCGGGCCGTAGTCTATGAGAACAAGCTTCCGAAGAGGCCCATCTCCATCGGGAAGATCTACCATATGGGGATCGTGGAGGAGGAGACGGAGGTGAACATGGATTTGGACCTGTTCTCCTCCCACTGCTTCATAACGGGCTCCTCCGGCTCCGGCAAGTCCTACGCCACCTACAACCTGCTGGACAGATTGCTGTGCAACCAGGTCAAGATGCTGGTGATCGAGCCCGCCAAGGGCGAGTACAAGATGGTGTTCGGCAATCTGGACAAGGTGAACATCTTCACCACGGACGCCGACACCTACAGGCTGCTTCGGATCAATCCTTTCCAGTTTCCGGAGAAGATACATATCCTGTCCCACATCGAACAGGTGATGCAGATCTTCAACGCCTCCTGGCCCCTGTACGCCGCCATGCCCGCTATCTTAAAGGAGGCGGTGGTGGACGCTTACGTGCGCTGCGGCTGGGACGTGCAGAACTCCCTCTGGATCAAAGGGGTCAGCGACCATAAATATCCGGTGTTCGAGGACGTGCTGGCCGTGCTGCCCCGGATCATCAACACCTCCGACTATTCGGCGGATTCCAAGGGGGACTACAAGGGCGCCCTGCTGACCCGTGTCCAGGCCATGACCACGGGCATGAACGGCCTGATTTTCCGGAAGAGCCAGGGCATCCCGGATCAGGTGCTGTTCGACGAGAACACCATCGTGGACTTGAGCGAGGTGGGGTCCGAGGAGACCATCGCCCTGCTCATGGGCGTGCTGATCATGCGGCTGAACGAGTACCGGAAATCCCAGCGCAAGACCGGCACCTTCGCGGGCCATGACAGCGGCCTGAACCATGTGACGGTGCTGGAGGAGGCCCACAACCTGCTGAAGCGCACCAGCAAGGACCAGAACCAGGAAGGGGCCAACATGGTGGGGAAATCCGTGGAGATGATCAGCAATTCCATCAAGGAGATGCGCACCTACGGGGAGGGCTTCCTGATCATCGACCAGTCGCCCCTGGCGGTGGACAGCTCCGTGGTGGAGAACACGGCCACGAAGATCATCATGAACACCCCTTCCAAGGAGGCCTGCGAGGAGCTGGGCAGCGCCCTGTCCCTGAAGGAGGAGCAGACCAAGGAGCTGGCCCGGCTGAACGTGGGGGTGGCCGCCGTCCTGCAGAAGGGGTGGATGACCCCTGTGCTGATGAAGGTGGGCCTGTGGGATCCCACCAGGTACGAGGCGCCCCTGCAGTATGAGGCAAAGGGCGGGGTGATGTACGTCAGGAGCTGCCTGGTGAACGAGCTCGTGCGCCAGATAGAGGAAGATAGATATGTAGTCAAACCACTGGGCGACATCATCCGCCGGTCCAACCTGGATTCCGACCGGAAGCTGGAGCTCTCCGAGATCACCGAGAGCTACCGGGGCTACAAGAACCAGTGCCTGAAGCTGACCCCCGTGATGCTGGGGAAGCTGTTCCTGGAGATCATCGGCTGCGAGAACCTCTTCGATATCATCCCTACGGAGGGACTGTATTCCGACAAGGCGCTGAACCAGGTGATCGAGGGGATGGATGAGGAGGAGCAGGGGAGGCTCTGCACAAGGATCCTCCAGAGGGCCCAGGTCTGGCTGATGCAGATAGAGAACGCCATGGAGGAATATGTGTCCGTGGAGCCGGAAGCGAAGCGGTGCGCCTTGAAGTACATGCTGGGCGTGAAGGGAGAGGAAGGGGAGGACGTGGACAGCGTCTTCGGCCAGCTCTGCAATCTGCTGAAGTGGGGAGAGATAGAATAGAGACGGACCCGGAAAGGATACGGTATGGCACACAAAAATTTTGAGAAGACCGACAACACGGAGAACGTGGAGAACGTAGAGAAGACCGAGAAGACGGAGGGCAAGGAGAAGGAGGGCATCCTGGACAAGGTGAAGAACTTCTTCGCGGAGCACGGGAAAGCCAAGGAAGGCAAGGAGAACAAAGAGGACAAGGAAAGCAAAGACAACAAGGAAAATAAGGAAAACAAGGACGGCAATAAAGAAGGAAAAGAGGACACGGAGAAGAAGGCGGATCCCATGGAGGAGAAGCGCAACGCCTTCGAGGAGCGGCTGAAGGCGGGCGCTCCCACCAGGGAGCAGATATACGCGGAGGCAAAGAAGTACCGGGAAGCCCACGGCCTGGACGAGAACGGGAACCGCATGGACAACAAGCGGCCCGAGGGCGGCTACGAGCGGGAGAGAGGAGACGACAACCCTCGCTCCCGCTGGGAAGAACCCGATGAAGGAAAAGAAAACAAGGAAAATAAGGACAGCAAGGAAAACAGGGAAAAGACAAGCGAAAACAATGAAAACAGCGAGAACAACGAAAAGAAGACAGAGGATGAATAAAACGGCCCGCCGGGAAGCGCCCGCGTCTTTCGGAAAGGAACGGACATGGTCACCAGAGTGGAACTGATCAACAACCCGTATAAGCAGCAGTTCAGAATCCTGATGAACGGGGAGGCGGTGTCCGTCTACAGCAATCTGGAGAAGTTCATGGACGAGCCCTTCTCCTACTGGTGCGATCGGATCCTGGAGGCTGTCTATGAGGAGTGCAACGGCGGGAGCTTCAGCCTGCACTTCTGCTCCCGTGGGGAGGAGCTGCGGGTGATGGAGAAGCTGGCCCGGGCCTGCCCCCACTGCGTCCAGTATTCCTCCAGCCCGCTGACGCGGCCCGCCACGCTGTTAGACCGGATCAAGGGGCTGAACCAGCTGGTGCGGGGCGTGAGGGAATCCGGCTACCGGAGGTTCCGGAAGCGCATCCTGTTCGTGATACCGGATACTTTGAGACGGCTGGAGAAAGACCTGGCGGAGCTGGAGGTCAGGAACTCCTTCTGCCAGGTGGAGTCCGGCGTCCTCTATTATCAGGATTACGGCAGGAAAAAGACGGAGGCGGATCTGGTCATCCTCATAAGCGACCAGCCGGGCATCCTGCAGCTTGCCAGGCGCATGAACCTGGAGCAGGGCTTTGGCATCGCCCTGGGCGGCAGGAGCGGATTCCAGGAGAAGGCGGGAGGCCTGTTCCTCTATGAGAGCAGGGAGCAGGAGCTGTTCGAGACCATATTCGAATGCCTCCTCCTCTCCCCCCTGCTGGAGATGTTCCGCGCCTGCATCGATACCATGTCCGCGGAGGTGAAGAGCCAGCACGGCGAGAAGCTGGAGGAGCTTGTGAGCATCGAGCTGAAGATCCTGCCCCAGCCGGAGAGCACCACCATCGAGGCGGGACGCAGCAGCCGGATTCGCTTCCGGACGGACGTGGAGGGATATGAGGCCAAAAGCGCGCAATTTCATTTTTCCTATAGCGAAAAAGGCATCATCCGCTGCAACGGCCTGCTGGTGGAGGGATTGAAGCCCGGGAAGGCCACCCTGTACATCTATAAGGAAGGGGAGCAGAGCCCCTGCGCCAGCGTGGCCTACAGCGTGATCCAGCGCAACCGGATAGAGGAGCTGCGGCTGGAGGAGGATTCCCTGGTGATCGGGGAGGGGGATTTCGTCAGGCTCTCCGTCAGCTACCTGCCCGTGGACGCGGACAATGCGGACACCATTGAGTGGAGCTCGGATCAGGAGTCCGTGGCGAAGGTGGACGGCAGCGGCGGGGTGCGGGGCATCGCCAGAGGGAGCTGCACCATCCGCTGCTTCGCCGAACAGGTCAGCGCAAGCTGCCGCTGCACCGTGAAGCCCCATCTGCAGACCATCTCTGTGGAGGAACAGGAGCTGGAGATGATCTACGGACAGGAGAGGGAGCTGAAGATCAACCTAAAGCCCGAGAACTGCATTGACGACAAGATTGTCGTATCCAGCATGAACATGCAGATCGTGAACGTGGTGGGAAGGACCCTGAAGGCCATCGGCACAGGCCAGACCAGGATCGTCATTCAGAACAGCCAGGAGACCGTCCGGCGGGAGATTACAGTGACCGTCCTGACGGAGAAGGAATACAAGAACAGACAGAAGCAGAAGGAAAAGGCCGCCGGGAACCAGGCGGGGAAGAAGAAAGGACTGCTGTCAAAGCTGTTCGGCTGAACGCCGAAGGGCTTTCGATAAATTTTACGAACCAGGAGGGGCGGTATATGGGCAAGTATGTGGGAATAGACCTGGGCACCACCTTTTCGGCAATCGCGTACATTGACGAAAAAGGGAACCCGGTGATCATCCCGAACAAGCAGGGCGAGAACATCACGCCATCCACCGTATTGTTCGGTGGGAAGAAACCGGTGGTAGGGAGCGTGGCGAAGCGGAAGAGCATCACGGATCCCAAGAATTACGAGGCCTTCGTGAAAAGGCATATGGGGGAGAAGACCTATAGCTTCACCACCAAGGACGGGGAGACCTTCCATCCCGAGGAGGTGTCCGCATTGATCCTGTCCAAGCTGAAGGCGGACGCGGAGGATTTCCTGGGGGAGAGCGTGGACGGGGCGGTGATCACCGTGCCGGCCTATTTCGGCGATCCCCAGCGCCAGGCCACCAGGGACTCCGCGCAGATGGCGGGGCTGAAGGTGCTGGACATCATCAACGAGCCCACGGCCGCGGCCATCGCCTTCGGCATCTCAAGGAACGTGGGGAAGACCCAGAAGGTCATGATCTACGACTTCGGCGGCGGGACCTTTGACGTGAGCATCCTGGAGATCGACGGGGAGAGCATCCGGGTCATCGCCACCAACGGCGACCACAAGCTGGGGGGCTACGACATCGACATGGCCATCGTGGAGCATGTGAAGAAGCTGGCCAAAGAAGAGGGGCTGGACGTGGACAGCGACATCAAGGCCTACCAGAACCTGATGATCCAGGCGGAGACGGCCAAGAAGGAGCTGAGCTCCGACGAGACCACGGAGATATCCCTGTATATCAAGGGCGAGGACTTCTCCGTGGAGCTGGACAGGGAGACCTTCGAGGACCTGATCGAGACCATCCTGGACACCACGGTGAGCGTCATGCAGCGCACCCTGGACGAGGCCGGGTTGGAGTACGGGGACATCGACAAGATCCTGCTGGTCGGGGGGAGCACCCGGATCCCCGTCATCCAGACCATGCTGGAGGAGGAGACGGAGATAAAGCCCTCCTCCGAGGTGCACCCGGACGAGGCCGTGGCCATCGGGGCGGCCTACCATGCCGTGGACGTGGTGAAGCAGATGGCGGAGGGCACCTTCCACACCGGGAACGAGGCCGCCGGCGGCAAGACGGACAAAGAGAACGTCAACGCGGAGGACGTCCCCGACCTGGACAGGAACTACACCTTCCGGGACATCACCAGCCATGGGATCGGCATCGTGATCTATGACGATGTCCAGGAGAAGCAGGTGAACTCGGTGATCATGGAGAAGAACACGGAAATCCCCGCGGAGATCGTCCAGGACGGCTACAGCACCACCCAGGACTACCAGGAGGGGATCCAGCTCCAGGTCACCCAGGGAGAGAACACCAACCTTGACTACGTGACTATAATCGGCTCCGCGGACTTGAAGGTCAGGCCCAGGGACCACAAGGTGCCGATCCGCATCATCGTCAGCTGCGACCGGGACGCCATCATCCATGTCAGGGCCGTGGACATGGATGAGAACGTGGACTTGGGAGAGGTGACCATCAACCGGGAGAAGCACAACATGACCGAGGAAGAGGTCAGGGAAGCGGCCAACAGGATCAACAAGCTTAACATAGGAGAATGAGGGAGAGGGAAATGGCGAAAAAGGCAAAGAACATCGATATACCGGAAGGATTTATCGACTATTACGTACTATACGGCATCGACAGGAAGACCAAGACGAAGGACATCCGGAAATTATTGTTCCAGAAGCAGGGCGAGATTCGCTCCAACATGTCCAACGGGGCCCTGAACAGCCCGGAGATCATGAAAAAGCTCCAGGAGGCGGGGAACGAGATCGCCAACGCGATCAAGGCCTTCAAGAACGACGAGAGAAGGAGCGCCTATGACGAGATCCTGGATGCGGCTTACGCGGCAGGCAGGATCGATACCGCGGCCCAGACCATGGCACAGGATCTGTACGAGGAGATCGAGGCCCTGTTCATGAAGGGGAATTACCGCCTGGCCGTCCAGAAATGTATGGACGCCCTGAACAACAATGTGCGTGACTACCGGATCTACATCCTGCTGGCCCAGAGCTATTTCGCGCTGAGCGACCCGGACAGGTCCATCAAGACCGTGGACGACGGCCTGAAGGTGCACCCGGACAACCTGCCCCTGCTGCGGGCCGGGGCCCGCTTCGCCAACGAGGGCAAAAAGGATTACGACAAGGCCCAGGGCTATGTGAACAGGATGCTGGAGATCGACAAGGACAGCCCCCTGGCCGCCTCCGAGCAGAGCTACCTCTACCTGACCACGGGGAAACAGGACCTGGCCTATGGCATGATCGACGAGTATGTGGAGAAGCATCCCAACGATATGGAATTCCGCAAGGATGTGGCCTACGACCTGGTGGGCTATTCCTATAGCTGCTATACCAAGGATCCCAACAGCGACGCCTATGTGATCGCCAGCCAGGAGGACTACCAGAGATCCCTGGACACCTGCAACAAGGCCATGAGCCTGTACAATGACGAGAACGTCCGGGAGGCGCTGGAGAACGCCAAGAGCTTCGGCACCGTGGAGTTCAATGACGAGAACAGGGACGGAATCAAGTGGCTGTTCATCGGCGGCCTGATTTACGCGTTCGCTGCCGTGATGGCTATCATGGCAGGCGCTCAGGCAGGAGAGCTCGGCGGGGCGATCGTGGGTTCGCTGCCCTTTACGATCCTGGGTGGACTGCTGCTCTACTCCGCTGTCCGGCTCAGACAGGTCAGCTACCGTCCTTACTGGCAGATCAACAAGTTCATCCTCACCGGCCAGCGGGAAAAGGGAGAGAAAAAGTACATCATCATCGGAAAGATTTTCGCAGGCTACATGAGATGGTCCTTCAAGATTGGATGGGCAATCGTGAAGTTCGCCTTCAGCCTGGCGTTCCATTGATCGCGGAGAGGAAACATGAAAACGGACGGCCGTGAGAAGATAGACATAAATCCGACAGAAGAACCGGAGGGCAATCTGAAAGCGAAGGATGCCCCCCGGAAGCCGGATCAGAAGATCAAGGACGACACCCAGGCTTTCTTCAACACCTTCTCCCAGAAGCACTGGGCCCAGAAACAGAAGCCCAAGGAGCCCACGGAGGAGGAGCTGTTCCTGGCCGAGGTGCGGGATCTGGATGCCAATACGCCCGAGATCCTGCATACGGAGCTTCCGGCAGCGGCGGACGGAATCCGCCAGACCAGGGAGGAGCTGCTGGAGATGTATGAGAACGACCCGGGGTATGTCAATGGGAAGGTGCTGGATTACGAAAATGTCTTAGAGAAGGAGGACAATACCTACCAGGAGACCGGGCTGCATACAGGCGCCGTCCACTGGGGGGACTACGCCACTGAGGAAGGGGTGGAATACGCCACCCTGGAGGAGGGGAAGATCCTGAGCCGGTGGGGGAGCGAGGAGGGGAGCTTCACGTCAGATATGGACGTGGACTATGACCTCCTGGAGCTGCCGGTGTCAAAGGACAAGAATGTGCAGAGCCTGTACCAGGTGCTGAAGCAGTTTCCCGTGGAGATCAGCAAGGTGGCAAAGCAGCCCTGGAACGAGGACAGCGAGGACGGGACAAAAGGGGAGACCGTGCAGTACCGGACGCCCATACCCGTGGGCGACCTGGTGGAGAAGGGGTATCTGAAGAAGCTGGAAGAGGAGCTGGCCCAGACGCAGAAGTAGAAGAAAAACGAAAGAGGAGCTGTCCCACCAGGCAATCTGTGGACAGCTCCTTTCTGCTGCGTGCATGGTCGGCGCAGGCCCCCGAGAACCCCGCCCCTGCCCCTGGGGACTCTGCCCTTGCGCACGGCGCGGCTCATGGGGCGGCGCATGGCGCGGACAGGCTGACAGCCGCCGCCTCTCAGGAAAAGTCCGGGAGACAGGCCAGCCCTCCTTCCGTGAGCCGGTATACCTTGTCGCAGACCTCCGCCAGGTACTTCCTGTCATGGGAGATGCTGACGATGGCCCCGGGGAACTGGGCCAGCATCTGCCGGATCACAGGGGCGGACAGGGCGGAGAAGTTCCGGGTGGGCTCGTCCAGGATTAGTACATTCGCCCCGGACAGGCTCATCTTCAGCAGCAGCACCTTGGCCTTCTGGCCGCCGGACAGCTCCGCAATCGGATGGTCCATCTCGTCGAAGGTGTATTTCAGGGAGCCTAAGAAGGTACGGATCCTGGTCACCTCCTCCTTGTCCCCGGTCTGGGAGAGGTAGTCCACGGGTGTCGTGCCAAGGTCCAGCAGCTCCTCGTAATTCTGGGGCATGTAGGCTGCGCGGAGATCCGTGCGGGAGAGCAGCTCTTCCGCTATCAGCCGCAGCAGCGTGGTCTTGCCTATGCCGTTGTCGCCGATGATGCCGATCTTTTCACAGCCCCGGATGTGCAGGGAGATGTCCTTTGCCAGGACGCGGGCGCCGTCCGGGGTCGTCAGGCAGGGCAGGACGAACTCGATGACGGTCTTGCCCGCGGGGATGGCGGCGTCCTTTTCGCCGAGCTTGAAGAAGATGGCGTCCTCCTCCTCGGGCATCTGGGTCATGTCCTCGTCCTGGCGTTCGAAACGGCGGCCCATGCTCTTCACGGCCTTCATCTTCTTTTTCAGGAGCCGTCCCTTGCCGGGGGCCTGCCTGCTGACGGTATTCAGCCGGTGCTCCACGCTCTGCTCGATCCGCCGGTACTTCTCGTCCCGGATCTCCTTCTCCCTGCGCTCGCTGGCCGCCTGTCTGGCCTGCTTCTCGAATTTGTCCTCCCGCTCCTGTCTGTACTGCAGATAGGGCATATGGGATACCGTTATGCGGCTTACGGTCTTGCGGCGGATCTGCTCGATGTGGATCACCATGTTGGCCGTGCGCTCTATCAGGGTCTCGTCGTGGGAGATGTAGAGCACTGCCCCCTGCCAGTCCAGAATCATTTCCTCCAGCCATTGCAGCGTGCCGATGTCCAGGTCGTTGGAGGGCTCGTCCAGTAGGAGCACGGTGGGCCGGGACATCAGGAGCCGCATCATCTGGGCCTTCACCTTCTCGCCGCCGGACAGGCTGCCCATTGGCTGGTCGCTGTAGAAGAAATCCTGTGGCAGATGGAAGCTGCCTGCAAGCTGCCCCAGCTCCCGGGGGGTCTGCTCGAAGAAGGACGGGTCTTCCGCGAAGAATTCATAGAGGGTCTTGGCAGCGTCCTTCTTCTGTAACTCCTGTGGCAGATAGGCCAGGCGCTCCCCGGCGGCGATCCGCTGCCCGGCGGCCTCGGCATAGGATTCTATCAGCTCCGGATCGTAGATCCATTTCAACAGCGTGGACTTGCCGTTGCCCTCCTCACCGATGATGACAGCCTTGTCTCCCTGGTTCAGCACGAAGGAGAAATCCTGCAGGATCATTCGCAGGTCTTTCTTATGGGTGATGCTTAGGTTCTTTATCTGTAGCATTATGGCCTCCTGTTCCGAAGCCTGCCCGCCTGTCTGTAGGGCCGAAACAAAAGCCGCTCGCAAGGGAAGCCTGTTCGCATGCTGTCCCCACAGGGGGATACGCCTGAAACGGAAATAGGGGAAATTCCGGCATGATACGGCATGATCTGGCATAGAAAAAAGGCTTCCAGAATAGGAGCGATAACGGATTCGGCGTATGCAAACAAGCCTGTGTCACAGGCTTCCACGAAAATTTGTCTGCTTTTTCCGAATTCTGTTATCTACTACTCATTCCTTCACCTTTTACCGATGGGTACCTTTCCTTTGACTGGATTTATTCTAACACATCGCGCGGTGGATTGCAAGAGGGAATCCTGCCTTCAGTTCAGACAGGAATACACCACATTCCGCAGCCTGGGCTGATAATACTCTTCTCTGGGGTTCAGGGTATGCTGGGCATAAAATACTGCCAATTGAATGCTGGTATCTATCAGGGCTGTGGAACCAGCCGCGCCGCCCCAGCCGAACTCTCCCGGATTCCCTACAGAACCGGCCAGAGCTTTATCCACTAAAGTACGGACGCCCAGCCCATACCCATAGCCGGTCATCTGTGGCCAGTTGAAATCTTTCATCTGGGTTTCATTCAGCTGATTTGCCTTCAGGAGCTCAACGCTACCCCTTGCCAGAATCCTTTCTCCATTCAGGCCCTGCCCGTAATTAGCCAGCGCTGCCATCAGTTTTACATAATCGGAAATCGTTCCGGTAATTCCGGCGCCTCCGCTGTCGTATTCCTCTCCCAGGATACTGTCCACATTCTTGCCCACATTCACGAAAACGTTACCGGAGCGTTCCGGTTCCGGAACATAGCGATATTGGGAAGCCATCCGGGCCTGTACCCCGGGTGTCTGGTGATAGACGCAGTCAGTGATTCCCAGAGGATCGAAAATGGCTTCTCTTACATAATCCCGGAACTTCTTTCCTTCGATGATGCCAATCAGGCCTGCCAGGACATCGTGGGCAATGCTGTATTGCCAGCGCGTCCCCGGTTCGAAGCAGACAGGGTCCGAGGCGATGCATCGGATGGTCGCCGCGGTATCCATTCTTCCTTCTGTAAGCGACCGTGCCATTTGAAAGCCCGGAGCATTCAGGTCGTAGGAAAAGCCCGCGGACATGGTGAACAGATCCCGGATGGTGATAGGATTTTTCGCTTTGACCAGTTCTCCGCTGTCGGTCCTTATATACAGTTCGCGGAATTCAGGAATGTACTCATAGAGCGGATCGGTCAGCAGGAACCGTCCCTTTTCCAATAGCTGCAGCCCCGCTGTTACAGTAGTGAGTTTGGAACAGGAATACAGATTGAAATATTCTTCTCCGGTCAGCGGTGTCTTTGATTCCAGATCCGCATATCCACAGGCATATTTGTATACACATTTTCCTCCCGCATAAATGATTATGGCATTTCCAGGAGTCATTTCTCTTGACATATAGTCCATGAAGTGCGTCAGATGTTCAAAATTCATTTGCTTTATCTCCCTTTCCGCTGATTGTATGTCTGTATTTACCCCATTGTAGCATACTTATCCAAATTTGTCATGAAAGTTGACGGAAATTGCCATTTCACAATTGGTAAGAAGAATTTATAATCTCATTAAAGAAAAGGAAAGAAAAGAGGGAATGCCATGAGAAGCGTGAATAATAAGCCAAAAAGTAAGGTGGCCCAGTTTAAAAGACAGTGGACCCTGCATGTGATTTTATTGATTGGATTGGTTTATCTGCTGATTTTCGCTTATATCCCCATGGTGGGTATCATCATTGCTTTCAAGCAGTATAAGCTGGCATCCGGTATTATGGGTTTTTTTACCAGCCAGTGGGTGGGCCTCAAATGGTTTAAGGAATTCTTTGCCAGCCCCCTGAGCGGCACATACATCCGTAACACCATCGTGCTCTCGACATTAAAGCTTCTGGTCTGCTTTCCTATGCCTATCATCTTCGCCCTGCTGCTCAACGAGGTGCGGTCCAGTAAGTTTAAGCGGCTGGTACAGACGGCCAGTTATCTGCCCCATTTCATTTCCTGGATCATCGTCTCGGGCCTTTGCTTTAACATGTTCAGCTCCGTAAACGGCGTGGTGAACGAGATACTTTTAAAGAATGGGCTGATCGACGCACCCCTGTCTATCCTCTACGATGGCAAACAGTACTGGGGACTGGCCGTGGGCACGGAGCTGTGGAAAGAAATGGGATGGAACGCCATCATATACATAGCGGCCATCGCGGGCATCGACTCCACGCTGTATGAGGCAGCGGAAATCGATGGGGCCAGCCGTCTGCAGCGTATCGTATACGTGACGCTTCCAGGCCTTAAGGACATCATTATCATCATGTTCATCCTGTCCCTGGGAGGCCTGGTAGGCGGAAATCTGGATCAGGCCATGATGCTGGGCAACACCATGAACCGTGACTACTCTGAGATCATCAATTCTTATGTATTAAAAATAGGCATGGCAAACTTCCGTTATGACTATGCCGCAGCGGTAGGATTGATGCAGTCCCTGATCTCCGTAGTGCTGGTGTTTTCCTCGAATGCGCTGAGCCGTAAGGTAACCGGCGCGGCTATCTACTAAATCATACCTGTTTGGAAAGGAGTGCTGACAATGGCTGAGTTGAGTGAAGCTTTACCAAGGACCATGTACAGGAGCAAGGCTCATAAAAGGCGCGGGCGTATCCGTACCAGGGAGGACTGGGTGATGGATTCTGTGGTCACCATAGTGATGCTCATAGTGATCATCATGACGGTGTACCCATTCTATTACATTATCGTCCAGGCATTCAACAATGGAATGGATTCCACTTTGGGAGGCGTATATTTCTATCCCCGTCGGCCCACACTGGACAATTTTATTACATTGTTGTCTGACGCGAGCTGGGGGAACGCTCTGCTGGTGTCTGTTGCGCGAACAGTGGTAGGGACTTTGCTGGGAGTGTTCGCCACCAGCATGGTGGCCTATGCCCTGTCCTTTGAAAATATACTGTTTCGGGGCGTTTACTACAAACTCTACATATTTACCATGTACTTTGGCGGAGGCATCATCCCCTTCTATGCGGTCATCAGAACCCTGGGACTGAACAACACCTTTTGGGTCTATGTGATTCCCGGCATGCTGGGCGTGTATTATATGCTGATTCTGGTCAATTTCTTCCAGTCCATCCCCAGGTCTCTTTATGAGTCGGCCTGGCTGGACGGAGCCGGAGACATGGCGGTGTACTTCAGGATTGCGCTGCCCCTCTCCAAGGCCAGCCTGGCTACCGTAGCGCTGTTCTACGCGGTAGGCCAATGGAATTCCTGGATGG
>CAOOJO010000039.1 GCA_948496895.1 uncultured Acetatifactor sp.
CTTGTCCTCCTCCTCCTGGGCCACCACGCCCGCGCTCTCAGCCAGCACGGACAGGAAGACCCCCAGCAGGCCGTTGCGGCGCAGGTCGTCCGCCACGCCGAAGGTGTTGTGCTCCATCATGTCCCGCACGATGGAGTACAGCTCCTGGTCCCTGTGGCAGGAGAAGATGGGATGCCTGTCGGACAGGCCCATGGCGCTTAAATACTCCCCTGCCCGGCTCCCGCCGAAGCCCACCCACAGGTAAGTCCAGGGTTCCTTTTCGTCCGCCTGATAGAAGGCCAGCTCATTGGGCTGAATGAGGAAGCCGTATCCCGCCTCCAGCCGGTATTCCTTGTCGTGGAACCGGAAGGTTCCCCTGCCGTCCAGCACATAGTGTATCAGGTAATGGGGCTTGGAGGCGGGGCCGAAGCTGTGCAGCCCCTCCGTCTGGGAGCAGCCGCAGCAGTTCACGTACAGGCTGCCCACCTTGTCATTCTCAAAGTCCAGCTTAAAGGCTTTCTCCATGGAAAATCATCTCCTCAGAACACGAACTCCTTCTTCTCCAGATCCGCCTGCACCTTCTCCAGCTCCTCCCGGATGTGGAGCTTCTGGGGGCACAGCTTCTCGCACTTGCCGCATTTCACGCAGTTCTTCGCCTGCTTCTCATCGCCCAGGCCCTTCTCCCAGCTGCCCTTGACCATGTTGTAGTTCTGGTACATATGGTAGGTGTTCCACACCCGGAAATTGCCGGGGATGTCCACGCCCGCGGGGCAGGGCATGCAGTAGCGACAGCCCGTGCAGCCGTTCTGGACGCGGCCCTTGATCAGGGCCACGATCTCGTCTATGGCCTGGCTCTCTGTCTCCGAAAGGGGCCGGAAGCTCTCGAAGGTCTTCAGATTGTCCTCCACCTGCTCCATGGTGCTCATGCCGCTTAAGATGACCTTCACATTGGGCAGGCTCCCCACCCAGCGCAGGGCGTAGGAGGCGGTGGAAGCCTCCGAATCCAGCGCCCGGAACCTTCCGGTGATGTCATCCGCGAAGGCCGCCAGGGAGCCGCCCTTGATGGGTTCCATAATCACCAGGGGGATGCCCTTCTCCTCGGTGAGGCGGTATCCCTTCAGCCCTGCCTGCTCGTCGGTGTCCATGTAATTGAGCTGAATCTGGCAGAAGTCCCAGTCCCTGTAGTTTATGATCTCCTCAAAGGCATCGTAGCCGTCATGGAAGGAGAAGCCCAGATATCTGATTTTTCCCTCTGCCTTCAGGGCCTCCAGCTTCTCGACGGCCCCCAGCTCCACCATCTTGTGGAAGCTGTCCTTATTCAGGGCGTGCAGCAGATAGAAGTCTATGTAATCTGTCTGCAGACGGCTCAGCTGCTCCTGAAAGGTCGCTTCCACGTCCTCCAGCTTCTCCACCTTCCAGCAGGGCAGCTTGGTGGCCAGGTAGAAGGAATGCCTGTCGTATTTCTTCAGGACCCTGCCCACAAAGGGCTCGCTGGCGCCGTCATGGTAGGGGTAGGCGGTATCGATGTAGTTCACGCCTGCCGCGATGGCCTTGTCCAGCATCCGCTCCGCCTCCGGCTCGTCGATCTTTCCATCCGCAGTCACCGGGAAGCGCATGCAGCCGAATCCCAGCAGAGACGTCTCAATTCCCAGTTTCTCCAGTTTTCTTTTTTCCATTTTGTCATCCTCCATACTTATGATATTCTAGTCAAAATGATGCTTGTAATTCTCCCAGTCGGTCAGGTATACGGCTCCGTCAGGCTCCTGAACCAGCAGTCCCTCCTCCACCATCTCCCGCACCAGGCGCTCTGTCTCCTCTCCAAAGGCGAGACCGTATTGATAATAGGGAGAAGCGGCCCTGACAGGCTCCTGAATTCCCTTCTGATCCGTGACCATCTGCGCGTAGATATACTGCTTGCGCTGCCTGTCCCATTCCGGATAGATGGGAATCTCCGCCCCCGTCCGCTCACAGAATGCCAGAACCATCTCCCTCTGGGCCCGGGCCTCTATCTGCCCCCAGATTCCGATTACGCTGTTGTAGCACGGAATGGGCTCCGCGATCTCCTTCAGCTTCACCGAAAGGGCCTCTGCCTGCGCCCCCTGCCTCCATTCCTCCTCCAGCTTCTCCAGCTCCATCCGGAACCTGGCATATTCCTGAATCTGCTCCAGATGAGGGAGCATCATCCGGAACACCTCCTCCAGCGCTATGGGAAAAGGAAAGGTGCGGCTCTCTATCTTCTTTTCTATCAGCTCCCTCAGCACGGGAATATAGGCCTCACACCGCTGGAGAATGCTCTCCGCCGGATACGCGTCGCTCTTTAGCAGATAGGAATCCTCCGGCCACCAATACTGGCTCCAGTCGCTCCCTGACCTCGCGTCCTGAATCAGGCGCAGCATGTCCGCGAACGCGTCCGCGTATTCCTCCCCCACCACAGCCCTGGACAGCCTGGCGTACAGCTCTTCCCCGTCCATATCCGGATCGATCAGCATCTGGCCCGCGCAGTAGAGGGAAAAAGCATTCAGGACATGGTAGCTGTCCATCTCACTCCAATAGGTGGGCTTGCAGATCTCGTCATATTTTCTGGCAGTCTGATAGGTCTTACGGATGATGTCCATGTTGAAGTTCATCTGGGCAAGCTGGTCTATCTCCATCTCGCAGATATCCCAGGCCCATGTCCCCAGCCGGGTCTCCAGCCCCGCCACGGACTGGCGGAAGTCCACGTACTGGCTCTCATCCTCGTAGAACACGCCCTCATAAAGCGTGATGTCAGTCCCCATGGCGCGGACGAACGCCCCTTTTTCAAAGGCATCTACCCAGCAGCTCACGCCGAAATCGATTTTCGGGTTCACTGCCAGGAACTTGCTCCGCAGCATTTTGGCGAAATAGGCCACATCCTCTGACGTGGAGAGCATGCCGGGATCGTAAAAATGGGCGATCACCCGGTCGCAGCAGTCCGCCAGCTCCGCATAGATGGAATAATATTTCTCGAA
The DNA here is from genome assembly GCA_948496895.1 of uncultured Acetatifactor sp. GTDB lineage: Bacteria > Bacillota > Clostridia > Lachnospirales > Lachnospiraceae > Acetatifactor. The sequence continues at coordinate 2,970 of CAOOJO010000039.1, forward strand.
GGTAGCCACCGTGTCGGGATTGTCATAGGCGAACCCGCTTTCGCCCGCCGCGTAGGACACCTCAGCGTCCACCCAGCTGAACCCGTTGAAATGCGCCCCCCACACCCACAGGGTGAACTTCATCCCCAGGGAATGCGCCGCGTCCGCCATCATGCGGATTTTTTCATGGGTCGCCTCATAGCCGTCCGTGCCCGCCCAGGCAGAACACATATCCGTGGCCTGCACCCCGGTGAAGCCGCAGTATTTCAACATTTTCACGTATTCATATATCTGTTCTTCCGTATAATCCAGAATGTTGTTCTTCAGGCTGGTGGCCTCGTTCTTATAGACGCCTCTGGTGAAGTCCACGTTCCACAGCGTCACGATCGCCTCCCGCTCTTCCATCCACGGATCCGTCACCGCCCGGACCTCATCCGGCACATAGACCGTCTTCCCAACGCTGCTGATATGCGCCTCCGGCTCCCCCGCGTCCATCCAGCCCAGCCAGGTATTCACGAACAGATACATCTCCCGCTTCAGGGCATCCGGGTCGGCTCCCGCTATGGACACCTCTCCGTTCTCGATCACGGTCCGCCCGGCTCCCGCAGGAAGCGCCCCGTCAACGGACAGCAGGATGCCCGCTCCCTCCCGGCTCTTCGAGTCCGCCACCGCCAGCAGCTCCCCGTCCGTCCGGTAGATGTAGTCCCGCAGCTCCTCGCACGCAGCCTTCGCGCCTTTGTCCCCATAGAGAATCGTGTACTCCCCAATCGGCGCGTCCCCTATATAGATGGCATCCTTCATGTCCCTGCCCGTGTCCGCGTACACCTGGCCGTCCGCCAAAAGCAGCCGCCCCTGCCCGTCCACCAGGCTGTCAAAAAGGTATCTGCAGGCGCGCTTCAGTCCCTCGTCCGTCCGGGCGAGAAGGAACAGGTGATTTCCGTCCCGCGCTATGGTGAAGCCTTTGGGCTCCATCCCCTCCACCGTATAGCCATATTCGTTTGCCGACCCCTCCTCCGACAGCAGGGAAATCCAGTCCGCTCCCTCATCCGCGGTATTTTTCAGCCGCGCGCCGGCCTGCTGCCTGGCCATGTCTGTCAGGAACTGCGTCATCTCCAGCGGGTCGGTCCCCTCCACGCGGTAAATCCTGTAGCTCTTTATCCTGGCCCCCCCATCGCTGCCGCAGCCGCCGCAGCAGAACAAAAGCGCGCACAGGAAAAGTATTGTACATAACTGCTTCATCTGCCTTCTCATTTTGCATTCCCTTCCGTCTGCCTGACACATGTATAATCTCCTGCCGCCTGAAATCCTACCACATCCACTACCTTCTCCAGCAGCTCGTCATAGAGCACGATGTCGATGCCCTGCTCCGCCTGCCCGTATTCCTGGCGGTCTACGATAATATGCAGGCGCTCATCGTTTCCATGTACCACTGCGTCGCTCCCACCGAGTTCCATATGATAAAAGCAGTCCTCCAGCGCCGCCTCGTACACCACTCCCCCGTCCCGCAGCACCCAGGCTCCCTGCCGCTGGAAGAAGGCTTCTCCTATCCCCATATTCATCAGGGCCTCCGCCAGGCTTTCCGCGTCCCCCGCCAGATACTCCCCTCTCGTCACGAGGATTGCCGTATAGCCCTCCAGGCGGGATATCTTCTCCAGATAAAGCCTTATATCCTCCGTTTCCCGCAGCTCCTGGTTTTTCAGCTGGCGCTTCCACAGGCTCAGGTTCTCGTCCCACAGGGCATACCGGGCTTCTCCTCTCCTGTCCTCCAGCCCATAGTGCCCGGTCAGGTATTCTCCCAGGTATTCCGTGACCTTCCCTGCCCCATAGGAATTGGTATGGCCCCCATCGGAAAAGTCCCAGGCGGTATCCAGCCCCAGCTCCTTCTGGAGGGCGATCATATCCAGAAAGGGGATATCATGCCTGGCGGCCAGCTCCTCCACATACCTGTACTGCATCTGCGCCCTCTCATCCGCCCTGAAGGGCGCCAGGAAAAAGCACAGCTCCACGCCGGACTCGTCCGCAAGCGAGATGATTTTCTCAAGCCACTGCTCCGTCTCCTCCGGTATCCCCAGGACTTCCCCGCCCTCGTATACGGGAATCTCACCGAGATCCTCCACCTCGGAGAACAGCGCCTCCCACCCCATGTACAGCCGCATCTCCGAATCCGGCCTGAAATCCCTTTCTGTCAGCTCGGCGTAGCGCGTATGGATAATCGGCCATTTCAGCAGGATATCCTTCTTCTCCTCATCCTCCGCGATGCTGTCCACCGCCTCCGCGAAAGTTCCGGACAGCCGGTATCCCAGAAGGTTCCTGTACAGATTTCCCTTTACCTGATACCCCTCAAGATTGCTGTAGTACATCTCCACACAGACCACCCTGGGCTTCTGGGTCTTCAACAGCTCCTTCATGCAGTAGTAGGAGCTCGCCATATCCTGGCCCGAAATAGACAGGCTGCAGGCGGCTATTCCATACCGCTCCCACAAGACCGCCGTGTTGACCGAGCAATAGCAGTGGCTGCTGCCCAGAAACGCCACATCCACCACATTATCCTCCAGAGAATAAAAGGTGTCCATGACGGACTTGTAGTCGCCTCCTGTATCCTTCCAGGAAAGCACCCGGTAAAGATACAGATACAGCAATCCCGCTATTGCACAAAAAAGAACCGCCTTTGCCGCTTTGCGAAGCTTCATCCCGCGCCTCCGCTCTGTCAAAATTGAAAATAGATAAACTGCGAGGACTCGAACCGTATCCCATAGATGCCGAATACCAGGGTCGCGGCCATCATCGCAAGCAGCGCGCCCCACCTGAACCAGATGCACTGCTGAGACAAAAATTCCGGAAACGACTGCTTTTTCCGGTAGCGGATGAGATCCACCAGAAACAGGAGGACCACCCCCGCCAGCAGTATGTTCATCTCCGCGCGGTCCAGCCCCAGCGTATAAAACCCGCCGTCAAACAGCGTCCACGGATCCCACCGCGTAACGATGCGCGTACAGTATTCCACGGCAGCGCGAAGCCCATTGGCCCTGAAGAAAATCCACGCGATGTCCACCAGGACAAAGGTGATCACCGTCTGCGCCGCCTTATAGCTGAAGCTCTCCGTCCTTGTATGGAAAAAGGCATTCACCCGCTGCCGGAGCCCTTTTGTCAGATCCCCCGCAATCTGGTAGAAGCCGTGCAAAAGCCCCCATGCCAGGAACGTCCATCCCGCCCCGTGCCAGAGGCCGCTGACTCCAAAGGTGATCAGAAGGTTCCGATATTTCTTCCACCTGGAGCACCGGCTGCCGCCCAATGGGATATAGACATAATCCCGGAACCAGGTGCTCAGGGAGATATGCCATCTGTGCCAGAATTCCGATATGGACCTGGCGAAATACGGCGTATCGAAGTTCTCCATCAGCTCAAAGCCCATGACCCTGGCGGCTCCAATGGCGATGGAGGAGTAGCTGGCAAAATCACAGTAGATCTGCAGGGCAAAGCCTATGGCCGCGGCGATCAGGGCCACCGCCCCGTGCATATAATAGCCGTCGAAGACCGTATTTACCAGAACCGCCACCCTGTCCGCGATGACCATCTTCTGGAACAGTCCCCAGACCATGAGCATAAGCCCGCCTGTGACATTCTCATAATTCCACAGCTTCATCTCCTCTGTCCGGCGCAGCTGCCGCAGCAGATTGCCGGAGCGCTCAATGGGGCCTGCCACCAGCTGCGGGAAAAAGGACACGAACAGGGCGTATCTGAAAAAATTTTTCTCCGGCTCGGTCTCTCCTCTGTATACATCCAGGGTATAGCTCAGCGCCTGAAAGGTATAAAAGGAAATCCCCACCGGCAGCAGCACGTCAAAGGGCCTGTCCAACAGCTCCCACCCTATTCTGCCCAGGATTCTGTTGGCGATATCCAGAAAGAAGTCAAAATATTTGAAGAAGAACAGAAGGCCCAGATGAAAGACAAGGCAGATGCCAAGCGCCGCTCTCCTGGCCGGCCGCCTCTGACAGGCGTATACGAATCTTCCGGCCAGCCATGTGACGAGAGTGGACGACAGTATCAGCACAATATATTTCACGTTCCAGCACATATAAAAATAGTAGCTGGCCGCCAGCAGCCAAAGATATCTCAGCTTCCTTGGCACGATAAAATAAATCAGCACCACTATGGGGAAAAAAATCAAAAAATGTACGGAATTGAATAACACTCCTGCCCTCCACCTGTCTTCATCGCTTTTTATCATTATCCTTTCAAGACGCCGCTTTGTCAAGGCAAAACTGGAGCATTCCTCCTGTTCCCGTCATCTTTTCTTCAGCATCTTCTTCTCGCCCTTGTTGTAGATCTTCATGGTGACATACGCCTCCACGATCAAAAGCAGCGTGCCCACAAGGCTGACCCACCCTCCGATAAGATAGGTGCAGAACATGGTGACCACCGCCGCCACGCCAAAGCCTATGACCAGCTTGGCGCAGAACTTATTGTACTTCTTCACGTCCTCCACCTGGATGGGGAACTTGTTGAACACCTTGTTCCTCTCATCGCTGCTGAGAATCTTGGCGCTCACATAAGCGCACGTACCTCCTATGAACAATAGCAATATCAGATCCATACTCTCCTCCTATTTTTAGTTCCGCATCTGCCCTTCCGGTACCAGAGCATGGTGGAATCATTCCTGTCCCAAGTGAAGGTCCGGTAATGATTCCAGGCACCGGCCGGGCAGACGCTGTTTTAAAATGGTCATTGACGCATCTTAACTGGTCTATTCTCCATATATCTTCTCTTTCAGATATCTGATGTTGGTCTCGAAATCCACCTCCAGCACCTGCATCTCCCGGATCGTCACGTCCCGGTAGGTGTCCGGCTGGGGGATATTGTCGGACACGATGTCGTAGGTCAGCAGCTTCCCCGCCATCAGGCTCAGGCGAAAGCACTCGTTCTTCGTCAGGTTGGTGGTCAGGTTGGGCATGAGGCCGTCTATCAGCCCTCCCGCATTGGTGAGCACTGCCCCCGGAAGCTTGCCAATCACCGCCGTCAGGACCTTCCTCTGGCGCTCCGTCCTGCCGAAATCCGTGCCCAGGTAGCGGTTCCTGCTGTAGGCCAGGGCCTGGGGGCCGTTCAGGTGCACCACCGCGGGGCCGTTGTCGGCTACGGAGAGGTCCATATTGTCCGTGCCCTGCTCCCTGCCGGTGAGGATGTTGTACTCCACCAGATAGCCGTTCACATACTCTATCTCGTCCCGGGTCAGCTCCAGCTCGATGCCGCCCACCGCGTCCACCAGATTGGCGAAGGCCTGGAAGTTCACCAGCATGTACCGGTTCACCGGGATGCCGAAATTGTGCTCGATGGTCTCCATCAGGAGCTCCGCTCCGCCGAAGGCGTATGCCGCGTTCAGGCGGTTGCCGTCATGCCCGGGGATGTCCACGTAGATGTCCCGCAGCAGGGAGGTCATGTAGATGGTCTTTGTCTTACTGCTGATGGACAGGAGAATCATGGCATCGGAGCGGCCGTCCTCCCCGTTCTCTCCGGAGTCGTTGCCAATCAGGAGGATGTTTACGACCCCGTCTTCCTTCATGGGTTCCGCGGCCACGGCCGCCAGCTCCTTATAATTCATCTTTCCATATACCGCTCCCACCAGCTGGTACAGGCCCACGCCCAGCAGGGCGATTATCAGCACCACGGCTATCAGGAATTTCCTGAGCCTGTGTTTCTTCCTGCGGCGCTTCTTCTGCGCCTTCGGCGGCGTCTTCGACTTCTTTGTCATCCGGGAATCCCCCTCCCTCTGTTCTGGCTCGGTCTCTTTGGAATTCCCTTTCTTTTGGGACTTCGTTCTCTTCTGAGGCCTCTCCTCCTCTTCGTATTCCTCGTATTCGTCCTGCTCCTCGTATGCCGGTCTCCGCCTCCGGGGGGCTTCGTCCCGGTATCTCCGGGATTGTTTCCCCGGCCCATCGTCCTCATACTCCGGCTCCCGCCTCCGGGACGGCCTCGCCTCGTATCCGGTTCCCCGCCTCCGAGGCGAATCCTCCTCGTATCCAGTTTCCCGTCTCCGGGACGGTCCCTCCTCATATCCGGTTCCCCGCCTCCGGGACAGTTCCTCCTCGTATCTGATTCCCCTCCCACGGGGCGGCAGCCTGTCATCGTCCTCCCGCCAATCCTCCGGCCAGGGTTCCCCGTCCTCGTCGTCCTCCCCATCTTCCGGACTCCAGCGGGACTCGTCCTCCCAGTCGTCCCAGTCCTCGCCGTCCTCCACATATGCGTCCTCGTCCTCCCGGGACTGCCGCGCCCTCCCGGAGCCGCCTCTGCTCCAGGGTCCGTCTATGATCCGGACGTCCTGCGGCTCCCTCCGGGAGTCCGGGGAATCCGGCTGCCCCGGGGCCTTCCTCCCGCTTCCGGCATCTCCGGCCCCGTCCATCTCCTTCTCCAGGAACGCCTCCAGCCCACGCTGAATCTGCTCCATCTCATTTTTGTTGCTGTCGTCCATCTGCCCTTCCACCTCTTGCACTGACTTATGAGCACTATACCACATCCCGGCGCATCCGTCACGAAAAGAAACATTAATATTTTTTAAATATTGCCTTTTCCCCTCCCAGATATTATTATTATAATGTAAAAATACCTGCTTGCCAATGTTATTCTCACAAAAAAGAGGAGTAAATTCGATTATGAAGAGCTTTTCCAAGAAATTCGCGGGCATTTCCCTGGCCGTCATGCTGCTGCTCCCCCTGCTCCCGCTGTTTTCCCTGCCTGCCGCGGCGGCGGACGCGGAGCAGGTGGACATCCTGTTCCTCCACGACACCCATTCCCATCTGGACAGCTTCCCCACCGTGGAGGGAGGCCAGAACGTGACTTTGGGCGGCTTCGCCCGCATCAAGACATTGATTGATGAAAAAAGGGACGGAAATCCCGACGCCCTGCTCCTGGATGCCGGGGACTTCTCCATGGGGACCCTAGTCCAGACCATCTTCCACACGGACGCGCCGGAGCTGCGGATGCTGGGCTATCTGGGATGCGAGGTCAGCACCTTCGGCAACCATGAATTCGACTACCGTTCCGTAGGCCTGGCCGGAGCCCTGGAGGCCGCGGCGGAAAGCGGCGACCCTGTCCCCGCCCTGGCCCTGTGCAACGTGGACTGGGAGGCCATGGAGGCGGAGGGGCTCACGGAAGACCAGCGGCTCTTAAAAGAAGCCTTCACGGCCTATGGCGTAGAAGATTACGTCATGCTGGACAAGGGCGGCATCCGCATCGCGGTGCTGGGCGTCTTCGGGGAGGATTCCCTGGCCTGCGCCCCCACCTGCGCGCTGAAATTCCGGGACATCTCGGAGGCGGCAGCCGACACGGTAAAGGAGATTCGGGAAAACGAAGACGCGGACATGATAGTCTGCGTCTCCCACAGCGGCACCAGCCAGGAAGCCGACAAGTCCGAGGACGAGATCCTGGCAAAGGCCGTGCCCGAAATCGACCTGATTGTCAGCGGCCATACCCACACCTCCCTCTATGAGCCCATCCGCCACGGGGACACCTACATCGTCTCCTGCGGCTCCTATGGCAGGAACCTGGGGAGCCTGTCCATGACCAGGCAGGCGGACGGGCGCTGGCAGATGGATTCCTATGAGCTGATTCCCGTGACCCAGGACATCCGGCCCGACGGTGACGCCCAGGCCAAGATCGACAGCCTGAAAGAGAAGATAGACGCCACCTACCTGGCCCGGTTCGGCTACACCACGGAGCAGGTCCTGGCCCGAAACGACATCGAATTCGCCACCTCGGACGACCTGTACGAGACCCACACGGAGCACAACCTGGGCAATCTCCTGGCCGACTCCTTCGCCTACGCCGCGGCGCAGGCGGACGACCCTGACGACCATCCGATCGACGTGGCCATCGTGCCCTCGGGCTGTGTCCGCGACACCTTCGCCACAGGGGACGTCACCGTCACGGACGTGTTCAACGCCTACTCCCTGGGGATAGGCCCGGACGGCATCCCCGGCTACCCCCTGATCAGCATGTACCTCACCGGCGCGGAGCTGAAGACCGGGGCGGAGATAGACGCCTCCGTATCGGATTTCATGAAGTCCGCCAGGCTCTACATCAGCGGCCTGCACTTCACCTTCAATCCCCACCGGATCATCCTGAACAAGGTCACGGACTGCTATATGGTCGATGAAAATGGCAGCCGTGCGGAAATAGAGGACGACAAGCTCTATCGTGTGGTCTGCGACCTGTACAGCGGCCAGATGCTGGGCGCCGTCACGGACGTGTCCTACGGCATCCTGTCCGTGCAGCCCAAGTTCGCGGACGGCACCCCCATAGAGGACATCGAGGATGCCATCATCACGGACGGCGGGCGGGAGCTGAAGGCCTGGGCCGCCATCGCCGCTTACCTGGATTCCCTGGAGGACGCAGACGGGGACGGCGTCTCCGACATCCCGGAGGCTTACGCTTCCGCCCAGGGCCGCAAGGTGATTGAGGACAGCAGGGCCATCGACGATTTGGTAAAGAGCCCTAATAAATTCGCGTTCATCATCCTGGGTGTCATTGTGCTGCTCCTGGCCCTGATTGCCCTGTTGCTCTGGCTGCTCATAAAGCTGGTTCGCAGGCTGGCGGGCAGAAGCGCCCGCAGGAAAGGATGAGGATTCGGTCATGAGCGCAACAAGATACAAGATATCGAACAAGAATATATACGGCTTCCGGACAGGCATGTACCAGACGATGCTTCTGATGATTCCGCTGCTGATTGTCCTGTCCCTGCTGGTGGAGTTCGTCCTGGGGCCTGTCCTGTATGGGTTCTACCAAAAGGACGCCACCCTGGAAGAGGGCGCGGCCGGAAGCCAGGCCGGGGCCCATGTCCAGGTGGCGGAGTCTATTGCGGACATGGAGCGGCTGGAGACCTTTACCCTGATCACCAAGGGCGCGGTGGTCAATTATGACACTGTCCGCAGCGGAGACCAGCTCTACCACCGCCTGCACCTCCCCAGCGGAGAGCTGGTGATTGCCCACATCAACAAAAAAGCGATCCAGGAAACGGAGGAGGCGGGCATCTACCGCCTGCCCAAAGGGGTATGGAGAGAGTGGGAGCCGCCTGCGGAAGTCCTGGTCTACAAAGAGCTGCTGGCAGCCCCGGATCATTATGTGGACATGTACGGGGACTATGTGCCGGTGCTCTCCCAGTCGGATTACGGCATGGCCCTGGGCAGGATGGCCTCTGCGTGGCTCTTCGTGATCCTCCTCTTCCTCTACAGGGTGATCGGGGTACGGCTCTGGCGCTTCGCGCCTGCCATTTTCTGGAGGCGGGAT
>CAOOJO010000040.1 GCA_948496895.1 uncultured Acetatifactor sp.
GCTTCGGCGTCAATGAGGGCATCATCGTCATGGCGGCCACCAACCGGGTGGACATCTTAGACCCGGCCATCCTGCGGCCCGGGCGCTTCGACAGAAAGGTGGCCGTGGGCACGCCGGATGTCAGCGGCAGGGAGGATATCCTGAAGGTGCATGCCAAGAACAAGCCCCTGGCCGAGGACGTGAACCTGAAGCAGCTGGCCCAGACCACCGCGGGCTTTACCGGGGCGGACCTGGAGAACCTGATGAACGAGGCTGCCATCAACGCGGCCAAGAAGGGCATGGGCTTTGTGGCCCAGGAGGACGTGAAGAAGGCTTTCCTCAAGGTGGCCATCGGCACGGAGAAGAAGAGCCGTGTGGTGTCCGACAAGGAGAAGAGCATCACGGCATATCACGAGGCGGGACATGCCATCCTGTTCCATTTGCTTCCGGACGTAGGGCCGGTATACACGGTATCCATCATTCCCACCGGGACAGGCGCCGCCGGCTATACCATGCCTCTGCCGGAAAAGGATGAGATGTGCCAGACCAGGGGGCAGATGCTCCAGAGAATCATGGTCTGCATGGGAGGGCTTATCGCGGAGAGGCTGATTTTCCATGACATCACCACAGGAGCCTCCAATGACATCAAGAAGGCCACCAAGGTGGCCAGGAGGATGGTGACGAGATATGGCATGTCAGATAATATCGGCGTCATCTGCTATGACGATGACGACGAAGAGGTCTTTATAGGTCGGGACCTGGCCCACGCGAAATCCCACAGCGAAGCCATTTCCGCCGAGATAGACAGGGAAGTGAAGGCCATCATCGATGAGTGCTACGCCAAGGCCACGGAAATCATCCGGAACAAAGAGGATGTGCTTCATCGCTGTGCCGAGCTGTTGCTGGAAAAGGAGCGGATTGGCAGGGAGGAGTTCGAGGCGCTCTTCCCGGAGGCAAGCTCCGAGGCATAAACCCGCATATGGCAAAATAGACAAAAAACAAATGCATTTTTCGTCAAATTTGTTAGTTTTGGGAATTGGCAAAATGGGGCCCAGATGGTATTATAATACTCGTAACCCCCAATACATTATATAGTTTTTTGCTATACCCCATAAGAAATACCTTCTCTAAAAAGGACAGTCACCCCATGGCTGTCCTTTTTACATGTCAGGAGTTCGAATATCCGACCAGAGGGCTTTTCCGGTTCAGGGCTTTGGATAGCCGGCATTGGCTTTCTCGATTTTCTTCCGATAAAGGATGCCGGCCGCGTCCGCCAGGAGCCAGCCGATGGGGATGGCGCTCCAGATGCCGTATACACCGATCCGGGGAATGGGGGCCAGCGCATAGGCCAGCAGCACCCTGGTTCCCAGAGAAATTACCGTGAGCACCAAAGACATCTCCGGCCTGTTGACGCCCCGGTAGTAGCCGTACAGCAAGAACAATATGCCGATGCCGCAGTAGAAGGCCCCCTCTATCCTGAGATACCCTACGCCCACGGCGATGATCTCCGCCTCCTCCGGGCTGACGAAGAGCATCATCAGCCAGGGGGCGAACAGAAAAATCAGCAGGGACACCGCCAGGCAGAAGGCCATGGACACCCGCAGCGCGCTCTTCATCCCCTGCTTCACCCGGTCGCCCCGGCCCGCGCCGTGGTTCTGGGAGATGAAGAGGGAGAAGGCGTTGCCGAATTCCTGGGCGGGCATGTAGGCGAAGGAATCGATCTTCACCGCGGCCGCGAAGGCAGCCATCACCACGGGGCCGAAGCTGTTCACCAGGCCCTGGATCATCAGGATGCCGAAGTTCATGACGGACTGCTGGACGGAGGAGGAGAAGGAGAAGCGCAGGATCTCCCCCATGGAGGCCTTTTCCCCACCGCTTTCCCGCCTGTGGAAGCGCAGCTTCGGCTCCTTGATCCAGGTGTAGGCCATGAGCCCGATGCCGGAGACGGCCTGGGCGATTACCGTAGCGGCTGCGGCCCCGGCTATCCCCCAGTGGAAGACGATGACGAATGCCAGATCCAGCGCGATGTTCAGAAGCGCCGTGCTGCCCAGGAAATACAGGGGCACCACGGAATTGCCCACCGCCCGCAGGAGGTAAGCGAAGTAATTATATAGGAAGACAAAAATAAGGCCCATGAAGATGACCCACACATAACTGTACATCATCTCCATTAGCTCGTCAGGCGTCTGCAGCAGGCGCAGGATAGGGCGGCAAAATGCCATCACCAGCACGTTCAGCAGCATAGTCGCTCCGCCGATAAGCAGGAAGGAGAGCCGCATGCAACTCTTCATGTGGGCCTCTTCCTTCCTGCCGAAATAATAGGAGAACAGGGCCCCGCTGCCCATGCACATACCGATGAGGATAGAAGTCAGGAACGTCATCAAAGTGTAGGCGCTCCCCACCGCCGCCAGGGCGTCCGGCCCCAGGAAGCGGCCCACGATTAGGGTGTCCGCGATATTATAAAACTGCTGCAGGAGGTTGCCCAGTATCATGGGGCCCGCGAACAGCAGCATGTTTTTAGTTACAGTTCCCTGTGTCAGATCCTTTTTCATTTCGGTCAGTCTTTGATTCTGTCCAGTTCTGTCAGGTTGATGCCGGACGCGGTAAGTATCACTTTCAGTTCCACATATCTCTCATGCATTTCGCGATATGCTTCGGAATCTTTGTCCGACAATTGCATATAGCGCTGCAGCCTGGAGAACTCTTCTACATTTTTTTGCAGCACTTCTTTTTCGCTCATATAAACTCCGCCTTTCTAAAGTGTCTATGTTATATTTTCATGATAACAGATTCAGGAAAAGGTGTAAAGTCCTTGGAGCGGATTGCCGCTTAAATTGTTGCAAACAGCCCCCAGTGCGGTTATAATGAAAGAGTGGCGAAAGCGGCGGTTTGTAGCAAAAATGATGCAATGATGGGTTATTATGTACCGTATTCAGATAAGAGATTCGTTTTCCATGACAAAGGAACGGAGGAGCTGTCAATGGGGAAAAGGGGTATAGCGATTACGGTAATATGCTTTCTGGCCTGTATAGGGGGCATGTCCTGTCCGGCGCGGGCACAGGCCCAGAGCGAGTCGGTGGCGCTTCTGGTACAGCAGTACGAGGCTTATCAGAGCGCTTTCGAGGCCATCCAGTCCCTGGGGGACGTGGAGGAGGCCGGATATGACATCATTGAGGAGCAGCGGTTCCCGGTGGTGCTGGAGACCTTCGGCGAGGCCCAGGTGGAGCTGGTGCCCCTCATGCACAGGGAGTACCACAGGCTGGCAATCCTGATCGTGGACAGCGCCGGGAACGTTCTGTTCAAAACGAACCAGCTGGAGACCAACTACAAATATCCGGGACAGCTGGAGCAGCCCACCAGGAGCCTGGAATCCGTGTCCTTCCAGGAGCTGGACCACGACGGGCTGACGGACATCGTGCTGATCACCATATGCGAGAACGACTCCGGGGACTACGCGGGAAGAAGCTATCGGGTGGGGGACGTGCTGTTCCAGCGGGACGGGGACTTCTACCGGGACTGGCGGGTGTCGGACAAGATAAACCGCTTCAGCATGAACAAGAGCGCGGACTTCATCGCCGCCTATGTGGGGGAGGGGAAGTCCACGGAAATCCTCTATACCGCCACCACGCTGGAAGAACTTCAGGAGCATGGCTTCCAGCTGGTGCGGGAGCACAGCTACACCATAGAATTCGAGAAGCAGGGCAGGCTCTTAGTGGCTCCGGGCTTCATCACCATGGCGGACTATGACGTCTTCATGATATACCTGGTGAACGGGGCGGGGGACATCGTCTGGAGCTTCCAGCCCATGGAGGATTACGACAATCTCTATGCCCTGAAGGGCATGGTCTGCCGGGACATGGACGGCGACGGCATGAAGGATGTGGTGGTGCTGGCCAGGTACAGCTATTCCGGCCCGGAGGGAGAGCTTCTGATCGACACGAAATGCGACATCTACTACCAGCGCACGGACGGATTTGAGGCGGAGAAGAATTTCGGCGCCATCTATCAGTGCACCAAGGACGATACCATGGAGGAACTGGTGGGAATCATCAGAGAATATTGGGGGTGGCCAAAAGAGGAATGATCAAGATACTGATTGTAGACGATGAGAAGTCTATCTGCGACCTGATAGACATCAACCTGTCGGCGGCGGGATACCACTGCAGGACCGTGCAGGACGGACTGGAAGCAATCGACCTGATAGAGGCGGAGGATTTCGACCTGATTCTATTAGACATCATGCTGCCCGGGGCGGACGGCTTCGACATCATGGAGTATATCAGGCCATTGCGGATTCCCGTCATATTCATTACGGCAAAGCATGAGGTCAGGGACAGGGTGAAAGGCCTGAAGCTGGGAGCGGAGGACTACCTGGTGAAGCCCTTCGACGTGGTGGAGCTGGTGGCCCGGGTGGAGGTGGTGCTGCGGCGCTACAACAAGACCGAGACCACCCTGACGGCCGGTGACGTGGTGGTGGATACCGAGGCCAGGAAGGTGACGAAGGCCGGGAAGCCGGTGGTCCTGACCAACAAGGAGTACGGCTTATTGGTGCTGTTCATCAGCAACAAGAACATTGCCCTGTTTCGGGAGAATCTCTACGAGAAGGTGTGGGGGGACGAGTACCTGGCGGACAGCCGGACGCTGGACCTCCATGTCCAGAGGCTGCGCCGGAAGATGGGCTGGGAGGAGAACCTGGTGGCGGTTTATAAGGTGGGCTACCGGCTGGAGATCTGAGCATGAAGTTTGTATACAAGATTTTGCTATGGACGATCATCATCATGGCCGTGGCCTTCGGGCTCAGCGGGTATGTGTTCGTGAACTCCGTGTTCCAGAAATCCATGGAGCGGGAGGTGGCCCAGGCCCTGGACGGCAGCAACATATTGCGGTTCGCCTTCGAGACCGCGGCCCTGAACATCCCCACGAAATACAATGTGCTCCAGGACGTGGCCGTGGAACAGATCGGCGGCAAGCTGGAGAGCAGCGGCCAGGGCACGGAACGGTACCTGCGCCTGTCCAACGAGGAGCGGGAGGTGCTCTACCAGAGCATCGGCTTTACCCGGGATGACGCGCTTCTGCAGCAGATTGGGGAGGAGACGAAGATCTGGCAGGTGGTCCGGCAGGAGGACCGCTACTATGTCCACACGGGGAGCATGGTCAACGCGCTGGACAGGAACCTGTACCTGGAGACCCTGGAGGACGTTACGGAGGTGTTCGAGGAGCGGGCCATGGGCTTTTCCGTCTACAGGCGGGTGACCCTGGCCATGCTGATATGCAGCTCCGCCGTGATGTTCCTGATCTGCACCTGGCTCACCAAGCCCATCCGCCTGCTCACCGGCGCCACCAGGCGCATGGCGGAGGGGGACTACAGCTACCGGGCGAGAAAGGTCAGCAGCGATGAGCTGGGGCAGCTTACCGTGGACTTCAACAGCATGGCCAATGTACTGGAGGGCACCATCGCGGAGCTCCAGGAGGCCGTGCGCTCCAGAGAGGACTTCATCGCGGCCTTTGCCCATGAATTGAAGACACCGCTGACTTCAATCATCGGCTACGCGGATCTCCTGCGGTCCAGAAAGCTGGACGAGGAGAAGCATTTCCTGTCCTCCAACTACATCTATACAGAAGGGAAGCGCCTGGAGAACATGTCCTTCCGCCTGCTGGACATCATCGTCACCAAGCGGGAGACCATCGACCCCCAGCCCGTGGCGGCGAAGGTGCTGTTCGAATACTTAAAGGACATGTTCGCCGGAAACAAGGAGCAGCGGATCCGGTTCGCCTTCGGCAGCGGGACAGTGTACGCGGAGGCCAACCTTTTGAAATCCGTCCTGCTGAACCTGGTGGACAATGCCTGCAAGGCTTCCAGCCAGGGGGGCCTGGTGGAGGTGCTGGGGAAACGGGTGGAAGACGGATATATCTTCCAGGTGAAGGATTATGGCGTGGGTATCCCTCAGGAGGAGCTGCAGAAGGTCACGGAGGCCTTCTACATGGTGGACAAATCCAGGTCCCGCAGCAGGAACGGGGCGGGACTGGGCCTTGCGCTGTGCGTGGAGATCCTGCGGCTCCATGACAGCGAGCTGGAGATAGAGAGTCAGGTGGGCCGGGGAACCTGCATCAGCTTCGTGATTCCGGACAAAAAGGAGGCCGAGCCAGGCGGAGCACAGCGGAAGAAGGCGGAGGAGACGCTGCTGCAGAGCGAGATTGCCCACAAGGCCCTGGGGGCGGCAGAAGAAGACGATATTGTAGGAAATAATTCGGCAGAGGATGAGGGGATTCGGGAAGAGGCAGATGAGGATGCGGAGGACGAAAATGAAGAGGAAGAACTGGGGAAAGCTTAGCCTGCTGCTGATACCTCTGGCGGTGGTCATCGTGGGACTGGCGGTTTGGGGGCCGGAGGTGCTGGCCCAGTACCGGGACAAGGGTATCCTGAACCAGATTCAGGCCCAGGAGGCCCATACGGGGACGGAAGGGTACCGCTACTCTCTGGGCAGCAACGAAAAGGTGTACATATTGTCCAAATGCCTGAACAACCAGATTCTGCCGGAGAGCGACCAGAACGCCATGACCCGGGGCGGCCTGGACTATGAGAACCTGACGGGCATCTACGCCTTCGTGGCCAACAAAAAGAACGCCTCCGGCCAGGACGTGGAGGAGAGCGCCGGAATCGGACTGGCCAACCAGGGCCTGCGGGAGCTGAAAGAAAAGGGCATCCTGCCGGAGGGCATCCAGGAGCTGACAGAGGGCTCCTACAGCGCTGTGCTGTATTCCGCCATCGATGTGCCCGACCCCCAGAACAATGTGCTGGTGTGGAAAATCAGCCTGGGCACCAGCCTCCAGAACGCCAACAAGGAGAACCGCCTGCTGGACGCCTATGTGGACGCGGACACGGGCAAGATATATGAGTTCTATGCCCGGACGGGAATCACCTCCTGGGAGGCTGTGGACGCGGACGGCATGGTGGCGGCATGGGCCGCCTATATGGAGCTTGGGGAGCCACAGGAGTACCAGAACACCAACCCTCTGTCGGAGAATACCCCTTATTTCAGGAAATATACCTTTTCCGGCATGGAGAAGGAGGATGTGGTGGTCACTGTGGGGTATTATGAGGGAATCAACGAGCTGTACCTGAAGATTTCCAAATAGGCAAGGCCGCTTCCATGTTACATCTTTGATACAAAAAAGATAAAGGATGGATACAAAAAGGATGTCATTATGATGAAGCTGCCCGCTATACTGTACCTGACAGAGACAGGAAGAGAGGGCGGGAGACATGCGCATGCATAGCGGCAGGGGACAGAACCTGAGAAAAAGAAAGCTGGCGGGGATGGCGTTGTTCGTGGCGGCTTTCTTTCTGTCTGCCGCCCTGCTGGGCAAGGGGTGCTTTCTGCTGGCGGACAGATGTATCAGCGCTTTTGCCAAGGGCATCGGCGAGGGCGGTTCGGGGGAGCCTGTGCAGGAGGCGGATGCGGGGAATCCGGAGGGTCTCTTTCCGGTGAGCGATGAGGCAGGGCCCTCAGGGCTGATTGCCATCGACCCCGGGCATGGCGGGGAGGACGACGGCTGCTATCGGGACGGCGTGTCGGAGGCGAAGGTCAATCTGGAGCTGGCCAGGGGCCTCTCCGAGAAGCTGCGGGAACTGGGTTTCGAGACCGTGATGCTGCGGGAGGACGACGAGAGCCTGCCCTCCCTGGAGGAGCGGGTGAAGGGGGCGGAGGCCGCGGGGGCGGACATCTTCGTCAGCATCCACCAGAACGCCTATGACGGCAACGAACCCGGGGTATCCGGCATCGAGACCTGGTACTGCGGGAACCTGGCGGACAGCGGGCGGTTGGCCGGGCTGATACATCAGGGGGCCGTGGAGAAGACAGGGGCTGTGGACAGAGGAATCCAGGAGACGGACGAACTGTATGTAGTCCGCCAGGCGTCCATGCCCTCCTGCCTGATTGAGACCGCGTTCCTGTCCGATGCCGCGGAGCGCCAGGCCATCACCTCCAAAGCTTATCAGGACAAGCTGGTGGAGGGGATGGCCCAGGGAATCGCGGCCTACTTTAATCCTTAAAACCTGTCAAATTCTATTCAAATTCTATTTTGAAAAAATTTGCATTAGGGTATTGCAAATTGGGTATACTTCGTGTATAATACTTCAAGTGGGAAGACATAGGGCTATCGCCAAACGGTAAGGCAACGGACTCTGACTCCGTCATTTCAAGGTTCGAATCCTTGTAGCCCTGTTGAAAACAGGGTTTATCCTGCCAGGAACCTCCGAAAAGTGATTTTCGGAGGTTTTTACGTTCAGAAAATTAGATTGAATATCTCTTCAAATCAAGGTATAATGTTGCCCCAGAAGGACATTACATTGAGGATACGAGGAAAACAGGATGCTTTTCAACTCATATATATTTATATTTTTGTTTCTGCCTCTGGCATTTGCAGGCTATTTTCTGCTTAACCATAGAAAGAAATATCAGACAGCCAAATTCTTCCTGGTGGTTATGTCTTTATGGTTTTACGCCTACTTCCATATCAGCTATTTATGGATCATCCTTTTCAGCATTGCCATGAACTATCTCTGCCACTGCGCGATCATAAGAGGAAGACGGGCCCGCACAGTCATGTGGTGCGGCATTGCCGCTAATCTTGGGCTGTTGTTTTATTATAAATATTTCAATTTCCTGTTAGAGAATATCAACCTGGCGTTTCATGCGGATTTTTCGCTGCCCAATATTCTATTGCCCCTGGGAATCAGCTTTTTCACATTTCAACAGATAGCCTTTCTGGTGGATAGCGCCAGGGGGGACATGCCCAGACAGAATCCCCTTGATTATGCTTTGTTTGTGACCTTTTTTCCGCAGCTGATCGCCGGCCCCATTGTCAGCCATGCGGAAATGCTGCCTCAGTTTCAGGATGTGTCCAGAAAAAGGGTGCAATCGGAAAATATCTACCGGGGTCTGCGCCTGTTCGTGCTGGGGCTTGGGAAAAAGGTGCTGCTGGCGGACATTTTTGGCCATGCCGTATACTGGGGGTTTCTTAATTACCGGATATTGGATGGACTGAATACCTTTTTGGTCATACTTTTCTATACCATTCAGCTTTACCTCGATTTCAGCGGATACTGCGATATGGCAAGGGGAATCGGATATCTGTTCAATATTCGGATACCCGTCAATTTTCTGTCGCCGTATAAAGCAAAGAATATTCTGGAGTTCTGGGACAGATGGCACATCACGCTGACAAGATTTTTTACGCGATATGTCTATATCCCGTTGGGAGGCAACCGGAAAGGGCTGGCCCGCACCTGCGTCAATGTATTGCTGGTATTTCTGCTCAGCGGCATTTGGCATGGCGCAGGCTGGAATTATGTAGTGTGGGGGCTTCTGCACGGTCTTCTTTCCGTAATCACGCGGCTTTGGAAGAGCCTGAGGAAGCGTGACGGGAGCAATCCGGTGGGGAAGGCCGTTTCTGTCTGCGCTACGTTTTTGGCCGTCTGCTGCGCCTGGGCCTTTTTCCGGGCGGACACGCTGGGTCAGGCCGTCTATATGATGAGGCAGCTCGTCTCCGCAGGGGGAAGACATATCTACCTGGAGCTTGCCACTTACTTCCAGGTTCCCGAGATACAATATGGATTAAAGTTCCTGGGCCTGAGCGATATGCCCTGTTCCGGTTATTACGGGCTTGTCGCCTTTACGCTGGTTGCTCTTTTCCTGATTTTTTGCCGCGGAAACCTGTATGAGGGAGAGGAGAGCCACCGGCCAGGCGTTTTTGGCACAGTCTGTCTGTCCCTGTGCGCTGTGTGGAGCATTCTCTCCTTATCGGGAGTGAGCACATTCCTGTATTTCAACTTTTAAAAGGGAAGGGGAACCTATGGAGAAAATAAATTATAAAAAGCATATCCGCATATTCCTGCTTCTGTCTGCTGTTTTGCTGATGGGATGCATGCTTATGGTCATCGTGATCGATCCCTTTTTTCAGTACCATAAGCCGTTGCAGGGAGTCAGCTATACCATAGACAATCAGCTGAGCCAGAATCCGGGCATGGCAAGGAATTTTGACTACGACAGCGTCATGCTCGGCTCTTCCATGACAGTAAATTTCAATACGGATGTTTTCGCCCAGACCATGGGGCTGAATACGCTAAAGCTTTCGTATAATGGCGCCTATCCAAAGGACATTGATAATATAATGAGTATCGTTCAGGGCAGCCACAATCAGGTAAGGGAGGTTTTCCTGGGCATAGATATATATATTTATGAGAAGACGCCGGGGATTACAGCCTATGATCATCCGGAATATCTCTGGGATGATTCTGTGTGGAACGATCTTCCGTATCTGCTGAATAAGGATGTGCTTTTAGAGTATATCTTAAGAAATTTCGTCACAGGGGAGCCCGGCACTCCTCTCAATGAGGTGTACCATACATGGGATTATGCGGTCTGCGGTAAAGAAAGCGTCCTGGCGACCTACACGCCTCCGCGGGAATTCGCGGCCCCGCTGCCGCCGGACTGCTATATCGGCAATCTGGAAAAGAGCATGGATTCCTATATCATTCCCTATATAGAATCTATGCCGGACACGCATTTTACGGTTTTTTTCCCGCCCTACAGCGTTCTGTACTGGTACACGAGATTTGCGGAGGGAAGCCTCGAAGCGGAAATCCAGGGGGAGAAGTATATCATGGATAGGCTGCTGGCGTATCCCAATGTATCTGTCTACTATTTCCAAAATATATATGAGTTCATCACGAATTTGGATTATTACGCGGATTATACGCATTATACGCATGAAATGAATGATTATATGGCCCGATGCTTTGGGGACGGTACTTACCAGCTGACGGAGGAAAGCTATGAAAAGGCTTTGGATGAACTGCTTACCTGGCTGTCGGAATGTGACTTTGAAAGTTATTTACAGTAATGTACGCGCCCGCTCTTTTCAAATTCCCGAAAATATGATAAACTGATAGACCAGAACATAAGCGTCCGGATACGCGCCGGAGCACAGGGAGGTATGGATTATGGAAGAAGGTTGCTGGGCATGGGACAGCAGCGCCCCGGAGGATATGGAGCGGCAGGCAGAAGCCGCCAGAGAGCGGCAGGAGAGACAGGAGCGGGAGCTTGCCGCCGCGAGAAGGCAGTTCTCCAGGCTGGGCGGAATGTACTTTCTGGGCACGATGGTCATATTCGCGGTGCAGTACGCGGCCTCCTTCGCTGTGGGCATCCTGTGTCCGCAATGGCTGTGGAACGGGGATTTCGTCCTGCTCCTGTCCATGCTGCCCATGTACCTGATCGGTATGCCGGTTCTCATCATACTGGTGCGGACGATTCCCGCCGAAAGGGTGGAGCGGAGGCGAATCAAGGCAGGGAGCTTCCTGGCGGCGGTGGTCATGGCCTTCGGCGCGGTATACCTGACGAACATCATCGGCAATGTCATCACCACGCTCATCAGCATGCTCAGGGGCCGCGGCGTACAGAACCAGCTGGTGAATGTGACGGAATCCGCCAGCCTGTGGATGATCGCCCTCTGGATGGTGGTCTGCGCGCCCATCATGGAGGAGTACGTCTTCCGCAAGCTGATCGTGGACAGGACGGTCCGCTACGGACAGGGGACGGCGGTGCTGCTGTCAGGCCTTATGTTCGGCCTGTTCCATGGCAACCTGAACCAGTTCGTCTATGCCTTTGTGCTGGGCATGCTCCTGGCCTTCCTGTACGTGAAGACCGGCAACCTGAAGATCACCATTGCCATCCACATGATGATCAACTTCATGGGCGGCCTGGTGAGCTCGGCGCTGATGCGCATGATAGACCTGGATGCGTATCTGGATTTGGCGGCGGACATGGACATCCCTGCCATGATGGCCTACATCAGCGAGAACATGGCGGGGCTGCTGGCATACGGGGCGCTCATGGTATTCGTCCTCGGCTGCCTGATAGCGGGCCTGGTATTGTTCATCGTGTGCCTGGCGAAGAGGAGGTTTTCTTTTGCCAGAGGACAGGTGGTGATTCCCGGAGGGAGGCGGTTCCGCACAGTGGCGCTGAACCTGGGCATGGCTCTCTATGGGATATTCTGGATTGCGGTTATAATTCGACAATTATTCGCATAAAGATGCTGGGGATTCGGAGGAGCTTGACATGTATACATTCGACAGCAGAATCAGGTACAGTGAGACCGACAGCGAGGGGAGGCTTACCATGGCTTCCCT
>CAOOJO010000041.1 GCA_948496895.1 uncultured Acetatifactor sp.
CCGAGCGAATCGTCGTAATAATGGGTATCGGCAATGACGGTCAGTTTCAGCAGCAGGGGCCCCATGCACTGGGGGCACGCGGTGAGCAGGGACCTCCTGCACTGGGAGTACCTGCCCGCGGCCCTGGCCCCGGACATGCCCTACGACAAGGACGGATGCTTTTCGGGCAGCGCGCTGGAGCTGGCGGACGGCAGGCAGCTATTGATGTACACCGGCGTGCTCCATGAGCCTCAGCCGGACGGCAGCTTCCATGAGGTCCAGACCCAGTGCATCGCCCTGGGGGACGGCAGGGACTATGAGAAGCTGCCGGAGAACCCGGTGCTCACGGAAAAGGCCCTGCCGGAGGGCGGCAGCAGGTACGACTTCCGCGACCCCAAGGCCTGGCTGGGGGAGGACGGGCGCTATTACTGCGTGGCAGGGAACTGCACCGGGGACAAGGACGGCCAGATCCTGCTCTACAGCAGCGCCGACGCCCTGCACTGGCAGTACGAGAAGATTCTGGCGAAGAACAACGGCCGCTTTGGCAGGATGTGGGAGTGCCCGGACTTCTTCGAGCTGGATGGAAAGCAGGTGCTCCTCACCAGCCCCCAGGACATGCTGCCCAGGGGCTTCGAGTACCACAACGGAAACGGGACGCTGTGCCTGATCGGCTCCTATGAGAAGGAGGGTCATGTCTTCACGGAGGAGCATGACCAGTCAATCGACTACGGAATCGACTTCTACGCGCCCCAGACGGTGCTCACCCCGGACGGCAGGCGGGTCATGATCGGCTGGAT
Organism: uncultured Acetatifactor sp.; assembly: GCA_948496895.1. Lineage (GTDB taxonomy): Bacteria > Bacillota > Clostridia > Lachnospirales > Lachnospiraceae > Acetatifactor. Next base: position 777 of record CAOOJO010000041.1, read on the forward strand.
GCAGAACTGGGACACCTGCAACATGCGCTCCCAGCCAAAGACATGGTTCGGCCAGATGTCCCTGCCCAGGGAGCTGTCCGTCCGGGAGGGCAGGCTGTACCAGAAGCCCATCCGGGAGCTGGAGGAGCTTCGCCGGAACAAGGTGGAATACCACGGAGTCAAAGTAGCGGGCGAGGCCCTGAGGCTGGCGGGCATAGAGGGCCGCACGGTGGACATGGAGCTGGAGATCGCCCCGGCCCAGGGCAGGGAGCCGTACCGGAAGTTCGCCGTCCGCTTCGCCCAGGACCAGGAGCGCCATACGGCGATCAGCTTCCGGCCCCATGAATCCATACTGAAGATAGACCGCAAGTTCTCCGGCTCCCGCAGGGCCATCATCCACCAGCGCCGCAGCCTGGTGCGCCATGAGGGCGGAACCCTGCGGCTGCGGATCGTCCTGGACCGGTTCAGCGCGGAGGTCTTCGTGTGGGACGGGGAGCAGGTGCTGACGGCCACCATCGACACGCCTCTGAGCGCGGACGGCATATCCTTCTACGCCGACGGCGAGGCTGTGCTGGATGTGGTGAAGTATGATTTAGGGTGAGACCGGAGAGGAGGCGTTTGCGTGCATTTTGTGGAGGCGAAGGGGATACTGTCCCAGCATAACGGGATGAATGTATACCGGGGCTGTACCCACGGCTGCATCTATTGCGACAGCAGGAGCGCCTGCTACGGCTTCACCCATGCCTTTGAGGACATAGAGGTCAAGCGCAACGCCCCCCAGCTTTTGGAGAAGGCCCTGCGCTCCAAGCGTAAGAAGTGCATGATAGGCACCGGGGCCATGTGCGACCCCTACATGCACTGCGAGGAGGAGCTGCAGATTACCAGGAGATGCCTGGAGCTGATCGAACGCTATGAGTTCGGGGCGGCGATCCAGACCAAGTCCGACAGGATCCTCCGGGACCTGGATCTGCTCAAGCGCATCAACGAGAAGGCGAAATGCGTGGTGCAGATGACCCTGACCACCTATGACGAGGATCTGTGCCGGATCCTGGAGCCCAATGTGTGCACCACCGGGAGGCGGGCCCAGGTGCTGGACATCCTGCGGGAGGAGGGCATCCCCACGGTGGTGTGGCTGTCGCCCATCCTGCCCTTCCTGAACGACACCAGGGAGAACATCGAAGGAATCCTGGAATACTGCATCCGGGCAAAGGTGAGGGGAATCATCTGCTTCGGCATGGGGATGACCCTGCGGGAGGGGGACAGGGAGTATTATTATCAGGCGCTGGACAGGCACTTCCCGGGCCTGCGGCAGAGATACCATCAGAAATACGGGTATGCCTATGAGCTGGCCAGCGACAGGAACGGCGAGCTCATGGAGCTTTTCCACAGCGTCTGCCAGCGGCATGGAATCCTCCATGACGTTGACGCCTGCTTTGGATATCTGCATGAATTTCCGGAAAAATATGAACAACTGACACTATTCTGAAGCTATTCCGAAGATGTTCTGAAGAATCCGGCGAGAGCGTTGGAAGGGGAGCCGTCTGTGAGGACGGCTCCCCGATTTTTCCTAGAATCCCTGCTCCGTCCGCTCGATGATTTCGTCCTGGAGGGGCTTATCCAGGTTGCGGAAGTAGTCGCTGTAGCCCGCCACCCGGACAATCAGGTCCCGGTATTCCTCCGGGTTCCTCTGGGCCGCCAGCAGCGTCTCCCGCCCCACCACGTTGAACTGGATGTGATGGCCGTCCATGTCGAAATAGGTGCGGATCAGGTCTGCCATGTGGTTCAGGCCCTCCTCCCCGGCCACCACCTCCGGGGTGAACTTCTGGTTCAGCAGGGTGCCGCCGGTCTTTAAATGATCCATCTTGGCGCAGGACTTGATGACGGCGGTGGGGCCGTTTCTGTCCGCGCCCTTCTCCGGGGAGATGCCCTCGGACACGGGCTTGTGGGCCAGGCGGCCGTTGGGGCTGGCGATCATCACGTCCCCGAAGTACACATGGCAGGTGGTGGGCAGCATATCCACCCGGTAGGTGCCGCCCCGCATGTTGGGCCTGCCGGACACATTGTCCAGGAAGTAGCGGAAGACCCTGCGCATGAGGTCGTCCGCGTAATCGTCGTCGTTGCCGTACTTGGGCGTATGGTCCCGCACCAGGTTCAGGAGCCTGTCGTGGCCCCGGAAATTGTCCTTCATGGCGGCAAGCAGCTCCTCCATGGTGAAGTTCCCATGGTCGTACACATTGTATTTCACGGCGGACAGGCAGTCGGCGATGGTGCCGGTGCCCACGCCCTGGATGACGCTGGTGTTGTACCGCGCGCCGCCCGCGTTGTAGTCCTGCCCCTTAGCGATGCAGTCGTTGGTCAGGATGGAGAGGAAGGGCACGGGCATGTATTTGGCGTACAGGGACTCGATGACGTTGGAGCCCCGCACCTTGATGTCCAGGAAGTGGTCGATCTGCTTCGTGTAGGCCTCCCAGAGCTGGTCGAAGGTCTCAAAGTCCCTGGCCTCGCCGGTCCTGGGGCCAAGCTGCTTCCCGGTCATGGGGTCTGTGCCGTTAAACAAAGTCAGCTCGAAGACCTTGGGCAGGTTGAAATACCCCTGGAGGATATAGGCCTCGTTGCCGAAGGCTCCCGTCTCCACGCAGCCGGAACACCCGCCCTTCCGGGCGTCCTCCAGGGTCTTCCCGGCATTCAGCAGCTCCTGGATGATGGCCTCCGTGTTGTAGAAGGCGGGCTGTCCCCAGCCCTTGCGGGCAATCTCGCAGGCCCTCTTCAGGAACCTGCGGGGGTTCTTGCGGCTGATCTGGACATTGGAGTTTGGCTGGACTAACTGCATCTCGTCCATACAGTCCAGAATGATGTACGATACTTCGTTCACGCCGTCCTCGCCCTCCGGGGTGATGCCGCCGGTGTTGATGTTGGCGAAGTCCGTGTAGGTGCTGCTCTCCTTTAAGGTGACGCCCACCTTGGGGGGCGCGGGCTGGTTGTAGAATTTCACCCAAAGGCACTCCATCAGCTCCAGGGCCTGGTCTCTGGTGAGTATCCCGGCCTCTGTGTCCCTCTCATAAAAAGGGCCCAGATGCTGGTCGAAATGTCCCGGCGAATAGGCGTCCCAGGGGTTCAGCTCCGTGGTCACCGCCAGGTGGGTGAACCAGTAGGCCTGGATGGCCTGGTAAAAGGTCTCGGGTCTATGGGCGGGCACCACGTCGCAGTTGGCCGCGATCTGCAGCAGCTCTTTCCTGCGGGCCTCATCGGCGCAGCTGTCGGCCATCTGCCTGGCCAGCTCCCCGTAGCGCTTTCCCAGAATCATGATGGCGTCGCAGGCGATGGACATGGCGTTCAATTGATCGCGCTTGTTCAGGGCCTCCGGGTCGTGCTGGAAGTCCAGCGCGGCCAGGGCCTGGCGGATGTCCTCCTGATAGTCCAGGTAGCCCTTCTCGTACAGCTTCACGGAGCCTACGGTGTGCCCCGGGCCCCGCTGCTCCATGAACTCTGTGAAGATGCCGGCGGCGTAGGCCTCCTTCCACTCCGGGGTCATGCTGTCCAGGATGCGGCGGCGCATGGAGCGGTCTTCCCAGTAGGGGATGATCTGCTCTTCCTGGATCTTCAGGTCGTCCTCCGTCACGGTGAAGTTGACTACGGAGCGGTCGTTCATGTTGTGCATGTCGTCCAGGGTATGGCAGCACAGCTCCGGAAAGGTGGGGGCGGACTGGGGATAATCCCCCTTTTCCCCTACGATGAGCTCGTCCTCGCCGATGTAGAGCTTTTTATGGGAGAAGAAGTGCTTCAGCACCAGGGCCCGGAGCTCCGGGACGGACACCTTGCCCTCGTACATCTGATAGGCCTCCGTCTCCAGGACGGCCCGCTCCATGTAGATGTGGGGCTGGGTCTCGGTGCTGATCTTACGAAGTCTCCTGATGCGGTCGTTCATGCCGCGTTCTTTCGTCTTTGCCATTGGTTAACCTCCTGTCTGGATATTTTGGAAACCGCTCTGCCGGAACAGCTGCTCTGCCTGGTGCAGCCACTGGGCATCCGGCGACCCCATGGAAGCCCCGCCGTAGAGGCGGTCCAGCCTGGCGTACTTTCCGCTGCCTGTGCTGTGGTATTTCAGCAGGTTGATGCGGTATGGGTTGATTGCATTGTCCTGTAGGAACGAAATGATGTCGGTGAGATGCTTTTCGGTGGCGTTCACGCCGTCGATCAGGGGGAGGCGGATCTGGATCTTCCCGCCGTCCGCGCTCAGGGCTTTCAGGTTTTCCAGGATCAGCCGGTTGTCCACCCCGGTGTGCTCCAGGTGGGCCTGGGGGTCTATCAGCTTGATGTCGTAGAGGAAGGTGTCCACATAGGGGAGCACCCGCCGGATATGCTCATAGGGGACGCAGCCGCAGGTGTCGATGTCCACGCTGTAGCCCGAAGCGTGGAGGCGCCTGGCCAGCTCTTCTATGTAGTCCATGTCCTGGGCCAGGGGCTCGCCGCCGGAGAGGGTGACGCCGCCGCCGGAGCGCTCGTAGAACATCCAGTCCTTCTCCAATAGCCGGATCAGCTCCGGAAGGGGGTATTCTTTTCCCGCCGCCTCCCTTGCGCCGTAGGGGCAGGCCGGTACGCATGCGCCGCAGCCCTGGCACAGGCTTCGGTCCAGGCGGGGGAGGGATTTCCCGGGGAGCGCAGGGGCTGGTGGGGACAGGCTCTCCATGGAAACGGCCCTCTGCGGACAAGCCTGGCTGCATGCCCCGCAGCCCGTGCAGCGGTCGGCGTGGAAGAGGAGCTCTGCTTGGAAGCGCTGGCTCTCCGGATTGTGGCACCAGGAGCAGGAGAGCGGGCAGCCCTTGAAGAAGACGGTGGTGCGGATGCCCTCGCCGTCGTGGATGGAATATTTCTGGATATTGAATAGTAACGGCATGCCCATTCCAGCCAACTCCTCCCATAATTTCTCAGCTTTAATTGTACTCCATGGCTTTTTGGGCTGTCAAGAGAGAACGGAAAGATGAGGAAGAAGATTTGGCTCCTCCTGATGCTTGTGGAACCGGAGCCGCTATAGTATAATGTGGACATAGGAAGGGCATTGGGCCCTGGATATGCCGGAGGAGGTGCCATGGAAGGGACAGGAATCAGGGAGACCGTTATCGAGGAGATACGCGGCCTGGCGAAAAGGCATGGGGTGCGGAAGGTGATTCTGTTCGGCTCCAGGGCCAGAGGGGACTATGGGCGCGCCAGCGACATCGACCTGGCGGTGAGCGGCGGCAATGTCCTTCATTTTGCGCTGGACGTGGAGGAAGAGACTTCCACTCCGCTGAAATACGATGTGATTGATTTGGACGGGGAGTTGCAGCAGGAGCTTCGGCGGGCTATCCGGCAGGAGGGGAGGATCCTATATGAAGAAATATGACAACTATGCATCGAATCTGCGGGTGCTGGAGCGGGCAGACAGGGAGGCGCTGGACAATGAATTTATCATCGGAGGGATCATTGATAAGTTTTCGATCCAGTTTGAACTGGGATGGAAGCTGTTGAAAGAACTGCTGGCTTACGAGGGCAGCAGGGCAGCAGCTACCGGCTCTCCGAGGACGGTTATCAAGGAAGCCTTTGCGGTATATCCCTTTTTCAATGGGGAGCTCTGGCTGGAGATGCTGGGGGACAGGAACGATATGTCCCATATTTATGACGGAAATGCGGCGAAAAAGCTGGTAGGCCGGATTCTGAAGGAATATATTCCGGAATTTAAATGTCTGGAGGAAGAATTGAACCGGATGTACGGGGATATGTTGAAATCCATGTGAGGCGGCCCATCGCGATTGGCCTTTTAGGAAGGCTGGAGCCAGATAGGAACGTGCGCCGCCAAGCACACGACAAAGAAAGGCATGCGCCAGGAGCACATGCCTTTTCTTCAAAAGATGACTACAATTGCAGCGTCTTAAATTTCGGGAATCTCCACCGGAATTTCATGCCCGACAGCATTGGACTTGACGATGCCGTCGATGATGGCCTGGTTGTAGATGATCTGGCTGGAGGGTATGGTGGCCTTGCCGCCGGTCTTCACCGCCGTCACGAAGGAGCGGAGCTTCTCGTGGAACAGGTCGCCGCTGGGATCCAAGGGGATCTCCGTGCAGGTGGGCTTGCCGGCGATGGTCTTGTAGATCTTCAGGGGCTTGTCGAAGTCCCCGTTCCAGCACTCGGTGGAAGGGATCTTCAGGCCGCCCTTGGTGCCCAGGATGATGGCATCGCCCATGGTGTCCATGTGCATGGCCCAGGAGATGCGGAAGTCCAGCATGATGCCGCCCTCCAGGCGCACGAACCCGGCCGCGAAGTCGTCCACCCCGAAGACGTCGGCGTATTCCGGATGCCCGGGGTAGTAATTAGGATCCTTGCCGAAGAAATCGGAGGTATACCCGGTGACGGTCAGGGGCTTGGGATAGCCCACAGCGTTCAGCAGCATGTCCAGGGAGTAGCAGCCGATGTCGCCCATTGCTCCGATGCCGCCGGTCTCCTTGTCGATGAAGGTGGTGCCGTAGGGGGTGGGGATGCCTACCCGGCGTCCGCCGCCGGACTGGATGTAATAGACCTTGCCCAGCTCGCCGGAATCCACGATCTGCTTGATGCGCTTCATGTTCACGCTCATCCTGGGCTGGAAGCCGATGGTGAGGATCTTGCCGCTCTTCTTCTCCGCGCGCATGACCTCCACGGCCTCGTCCACGGTGACGGTGAAGGGCTTCTCCAGCATCACATGGACGCCGTGCTCTAAGGCATCGATGGCGCAGGGGGCGTGCTGGCAGTTGTAGGTGCAGATGCTGACCGCGTCCAGCTCCTCCGCCTCCAGCATGGCATGGCCGCTCTCGTAGCAGCGCACGCCCTCCAGCTTGTTGGTCTTGCAGAACTTCTCGGCCTTGCCGGGCACCAGGTCCGCGGCGGCCACCAGCTCTACGTCCGGCATCTCCTTGTAGCACCTTGCGTGCTCCTCGGCGATCCAGCCGGTGCCGATGATGCCTACCTTCACCTTTACGTTGGTGTCGATTTCGGGCTCTTCGTCATAGATATGTTCAAAACGGTTCAGAATATTCTCTGCCATGGTTTTTCTCCTTTTTTCCGATTAGTTGTATCCGCTCTGCCGACCGGGCGGCGGATTCAGAAAATCTTGCGTCTGCCGGAAGGCAGCCTCCTTACAGGAAGGACCTCAGGTAACGGATGCTCATTTCAGCGCATTCCATGGGAGTGCGATTCATGCTGGGCATGTCCTGCTCCACCACGAACCAGGCGCTTCCCGCGTCGTCAGCGGCGGCGATGATGGAGGGCACGTCCTGGAGGCCGTAGCCCACGGGGCGGAACTCGAACTTGCTGGAAGCCTCCTCCTTCTTCCCGTCGGTGCCGATCAGGCCGTACATGTTCTCGCTCTTCTGGCCGGAGAAGTCCTTCAGGTGCACGATGGGGGCCCTGCCGCTGTACTTGCGGACGTACACGGGAGGCTTCTCGCCGCCTACGTTCACCCAGCACACGTCCAGCTCGGTCTGGAGCAGGTCGGAGGGAATCTCGGCGTAATAGGCATCCAGGATGTACCTGCCGTCTATCTTCTCGAACTCGAAGTCATGGTTGTGGTACAGAAGCTGCATGCCCCGGGCCTTGCAGCGCTCGCCCACGCTGCGGATGCGGCTGATGGCAGCGTCCAGCTCCTCCTTGGTCTTGGGGCCGGTGAGCCAGGGGATGGCGATGTGCTTCAAGCCTGTGGCGGCATAGTCGTCCAGGACGGCATCGTCCTCCAGCTGATCCATGGGCACATGGGCGGAGACCAGCTCCAGGCCCACCTCGTCCAGGACCTTCTTCGCCTCCACGGCGGTCATGCCATAGGTTCCGGCCAGCTCCACGCCGTCGTAGCCCATCTCCTTCACCTTGCGCATGGTGCCCGCGAAATCTGCCTCGGCGGCATCGCGGACGGAATAGACCTGAAGTGCGATAAGACGTTCTTTCATAGTAATGTTCTCCTTTCAGTATATTTTTGCGGAATCAATCCTTTTGTTGTCTACTATGTTAAAGGAAACGGGCGGGAAATGATAGATTTCTTTTGCTGTTTTATTCATACGATTCTGCTATCTTGCTTAAAGAAAAACCTCCGCCTGCCCCTGCCTTGTAAAAGGGGAGCCGTTATAGTATAATGTGGTTACAAAAGCACAGGAAGAGAGGCGGCAAAATGCGCATAGTGCTCTGCGACGACGATGAAAGGATTCTGGTGCAGCTACAGGACTATCTGCGGGAGTACTTCGACCAAAACGGCCTGCGCCAGCCGGAGTATGCCGCCTACGTGAACGGCGACAGGCTCCTGGAGGTGGAGGACAGGCCGTACGCCGAGAGGGCGGACATGGCCTTCCTGGACGTGGAGATGCCCGGCACCAGCGGCATCCATGTGGGGGCCCGGCTCCAGAGCCGCAATCCCTATATCAAGATTTTCATCGTCACCTGCTACGCCGACTATCTGGACGAGGCCATGAAGTTCCATGTGTTCCGCTACCTCTCCAAGCCCCTGGACAAGGCGAGGCTCTTCCGCAACGTGAAGGACGCCCTGTACCAGATCAGCGTCTACACCAGGCCCATCGCCATAGAGACCAAGACGGAGACCGTCACAAGGTACGCGGACGAGATCGTGATGGTGGAGGCCATGGGGCGCAGGGTGACGGTGCAGACCGTGGACAGGCTCTACGAGTCCGTCCAGAGGATGGGGGAGTGGGAGAAGCTTTTAGACATCGGGTGCTTCGCCAGGCCCCACCGGAGCTTCATCGTGAACATGAAGTACGTCAGTTCCTTTTCCGATACCCTGATATCCCTTTCCGCCCCGGACGGCGGACAGTACAGCGCCTATCTGGCCAGGCGCAGGTACAAGGGCTTCAGGGATGCCTATATGCTGTATGTGGAGACCATGCGCTGATGAGAGAGACGGTTTGTTTGCTGCTTGGATTTGCCCTGCTGGCCTTTGGCAGCAGGCTGCTGTACCGGTTCTATCTGAAGATATGCATCCGCCTGTCAAAGGCGGATTCCGCTCCCACCCAGGACTGCGGGCCCCTGGCCCTGGTGCTGACGGGAGTTTCCCTGTTCACCATATTCCTTTTGTTAGTCATGGCTTACATGGGGGCGTTCCTGGACCTCCCGCCCAGCACAGGCTCCGTGTTGCTGGCAGGAGCCCTTCTGCTGGCGTTCGATGACCTGCTGATCTTCGCCGGGTGGCAGTACGGCAGGCGAAAGGAGCAGGCGAACCTGACGGACCAACTGGCCCTCCAGAAGCGCCAGACGGAGGTGGGCTATTACAGGGCGCTGGAGGAGCAGTACGACAGGCAGCGGGTGCTCATCCACGACATCCGCAAGCACCTGGAGACCCTGCGGGACCTGGCGGAGGAGGGGCTGGAGGAGGAAGTGGCGCGGTATGTGCGGGAGCTGGAGGCCTCCCCGGCCCTGCAGAACAAGGTGCGCATCTGCGGCAACCGGATCCTGGACGTGATCCTGCGCCGGTACGGGGAGATCTGCCAGGAAAAGGGGATCGCTTTCCTGGTGGACGTGCGGGACAAGTCCGTGGACTTCCTGGAGCCCGGCGACATGACCGCGCTCTTCGGCAACCTCCTGGAGAATGCGGTGGAGGCCGCGGCGGGAGCGGCACAGGGGCTACAGGGCGCGAAGGAACCATATCTGGAGCTGATGGTGGATGCCAGGCCGGGGAGCCTGCTGGTAATAACGCTGGTGAACTCCTGCAGGGAGGCCCCGAAGAGCGACGGCAGGGGCGGCTTCCTGACCCGCAAGGCCCCCGGGGCAGGGCACGGCACAGGCATGAAGAGCATCAGGGACACGGTGGAAAAATACGGGGGCACCATGCGGCAGTATTACGAGGAGGAGGGGAAGCTGTTCCACACGGTGATACTGCTGAAATGATGCTCCCCAAAAGCTATCAAAAAGCCGCAGCCAAACCTGCGGACACCAAAACCGCCGCTTTTTTGACCGTTCATGCAAAACGGGTTGTAATCCCTGCCAGGTCTGCTATACTGCTGACTAAGACGCGAACCAAAAGCGCCTGGAAAGCGAGGGGCGGCCTATGAGACCATTGATATCCGTTTTGATTCCCGTATATCAGGTGGAGGGATACCTGGGCAGATGCCTGGACTCTGTCCTGGCCCAGACCTATCCCGACCTGGAGATCTGCATGGTGGACGACGGCTCCACGGACGGAAGCGCAGAAATCGGACAGCGCTATGTGGAGCAGGCCCCCATGCCTGTGAGCCTGAGCAGGGCGGAGCACCTGGGCGTGTCCCATGCCAGGCAGAGGCTCCTGGAGCAGGCAAAGGGCGAGTATCTGTTCTTTCTGGATTCCGACGATTTTCTACATCCCCAGACCATCGAGACCCTGTACCGGCTGGCAGTCCGGCATGGGGCGGACATCGTACAGTGCAAGATGGGGCACACCGGCGAGGATGCCATGCCTCCCATGGACATAGACAATCCGGACGAGAGGGTCTATCCTGACAGGGAGCAGGTCATGGTGGCATTCCTGAGCGCCGACTCTTCCCTGCGGGTCATGCTGGCGGGCAAGCTGTACCGGCGGGAAATGCTGCAGGGCATTCGGTTCCCCATAGGAAAGATTCATGAAGACGAGTTTGTCATGCACCGCATCATGGACAGGGCGGAGGCAGTGGTGACCACCGACCTGCCCTTATACCGTTACTATACCAATCCGGACAGCATCACAAAGGGGAGCTTCTCCTATGCCAGATACGACGCCCTGGACGCCAACCTGGACAGGATACGTTTCTGCTATGGGCAGGGATATGAGTTCTTCGCGAAGATGAACTGTCTGTATTACTGCGTCAACTGCCTGAATCTGTACCGCCGCACCAGGCTGGAGATCAGCTCCACGGATTCTCACCTGCCCTGGCTTCTGGAAAAATACCGGGCCATGGCGGCTTATTTCATCTCCACCGGGCTTCCGGAGCCAGAGCTGTCCCAGGCCCTGAAGGGCTGGATGGAGGAACCCATGGCCGGGGAGCTGCCCAGCTATTTCGCCACTGTCAGGGAATACTGGCACATGGGAAAAGGGGAGCTGAGGGCAAAATAGGAGATTTGGACATATGGAAAACACGCTTTTACGTTTTTATATAGACAACAAGAAACATCTCCCCGGCATCGCCTTTATCGTGGGCATCTCGCTGCTCTCAGGCATCCTGAAGATGCTGTCGGCCACCTACTGGGGGCGGGCGGTGGACTACGGCATCGCCGGGCTGGTGGAGGAGATGTTTTGCTGCGCGGTCCTGATGGCGGCCTTCATCCTGGCCGACTGCGTCCGCACGGCCCTGCACTACACGATCATAGGCCGGGTCACGGAGAGCATGTTCCTGGAGGTCAGGATCAGGGCCTTTGGGAAGATTATGAGGGGGGACGTGGCGGTGCTGGAGAGGA
>CAOOJO010000042.1 GCA_948496895.1 uncultured Acetatifactor sp.
TTCCATCCCCCAGCAGGACAAACAGCGCTGCCGCCAGACAGACTGCCAAAGCGCCGATAAGGACCGCCCTCACCTGCGGGCGTCGCGTCCGGCTCCCGCGGCTCCCGCGGACAGGCCCCCTTTTCACAAGCCACAGACAGACCGCCAGACACGCCCCGCCCGCGATTGCCCAGACATACCAGCCCACATATCCGAAGACATCTCCGTCGGCAACCACTGCCGCCTTATTCCCCCGCAGCTTCATCCCCAGCCCCATGAGCGGCATGCACAGGAAGAATCCCGCCAGGAGGGCCCACAGCCTCGCCAGCGCATTCGCCCTCCCCCGCCCAAGCCAAAAACACCCCGCCGTACAGACCGCCAGAATCAGCAGGCCGCCCTGGCTGCCCTGCACCCCCAGCAGCACAAAGGAGGTCACCGCCGCCACATACAGCACAGCTCTAAGCCACCGCCTTTCCTCCCACAGGAAGTGCGCCACCGCAAAGGCCAGGGCCACGCTGTAATAGCCGCACAGCCAGTTGATGTTCCCCAGGGTGGACAGCATATGGCTGTACTCCCAGTTCCTGTAGTCCCAGTACACCAGGAGCTTCAACGGGTCTATCCCCAGCCTGTGCAGCAGCCCCAGCACCGACACCGCCAAAAGCGCCGCCTCCCCCAGATACAGAGGCCAGCGCGCCCCATCATACCGCCTGGACACAAAGAAATAGATTCCCACGAACAAAAGCTGGGAGACCGCGCCCATATACCAGCCCTCATAGCCCGTCCACGCAAGGTCTCCGTACCGGCTGCACAGGGCGGACAGGAGCACGCAGACGCCGTAGGACGCCACCGCCCAGTCCGTGGCGCTGAACGCAGGCCTTCTGCCCCTTCCCGCGGCCCGGCTCCCCACCCGCTTCGCCCCGTGCCATATGCCTATGGAAAGCTCGGCGGCCAGCCAGATTCCCAGACAGAGGAGGGTAATGTTCTTGAACAGCATGTATTTCGTATCGCCCAGATTCCAATAGCCCTCCCCCGTGTACAGGGGCAGGGCCACCAGCAGGGCTGTCAGATACAGATTGCACAAAAGCCGCAGGAACTCGTTATCCCCATTCCTCATAGCGGCAGGGTCGTCCGTCTCCCAGTTCTTCTCTTCCAAAGCCTGCCCCCCTTATCTGCCCTTCCCAAGGGACTGCAGATGCGCTCTGGGCGAGCTGCCCATCTGTCCGCGGAATACCCTGGAAAAATACAGGGGATCGCGGAATCCGCACAGCGCCGCGATGTCCTGGACGCTGGTGAATCCCTGCTCCATCAGGGTGCAGGCATGCTGCATCCTCACGATATTCAGGTATTCCGCCACCCCGATATGGAACTGTTCCTTAAAGACGCCGGAGACGTATTTCCGATGATACCCAAGCGTCTCCCCTATTTTCCCCAGGGTCAGCTCCGTGTCCGAGAAGTTTTCATCGATATACCGTTTAATCCGTTCCGCCGAGCCGCCTTTCCCTTTTCCCTGCCCATCCTCCTTCAGAATCCTGCCGCCCAGCACGGAAAAGGTATACAGCAGGACGCTCTCGCTGCGCAGCTCCATCATGGCCGAACCGGCTCTGAGAGAATCCGTCCAGAACTCTTCTACCTGGCCAAAATCGGGAAAGACGCAATTCTGCCCGCTTATCTTCAGCCTGTCCATGAGCATATTGGCCCGGGTGCCCATATAGCTGATATAGATGTGCTTCAGCCCGCCCTTGTCCTCAATGGCAAAGGGCACTGCCGGCAGCACAAAGAAAAGGGTTCCCTGCTCTAACGGCCAGACCCTGCCCGGCACATGCAGAGCGCCCTCCCCCTCTGCCACGTAATGCATCCGGTAGACGGACTGGCTCCTCATCCCGTCAAATTTCTGGCCCTTCGTCTCCAGCACGAAATTGATGACATGAATGGCGTCATGTTCCCTGCCGCAGGGCAGGAACCGACAGATATTCCCATCCTCCATGGCCTTCCCCCGCTCCGCAGGCCGTTTCCTGCGCTGTCGAAAATCTCTTCCCCCTATGATATCCTCTCATGGCCGTTCTGTCAACAACAGAACCTCCGCAGGAATCGGACTTTTCATGTTTTGTAGCGGATTTCTGACTTTATTCCATATATATCAGGATATAATCCATTGCCATTTTCCGCAAAACATGCTATTCTCCCCTTATCACACCGCGAGGGACAGGAGGGCATATGGATATGGATAAAATCAGGATCGGCGTATTCGGCGCTGGACGGGGTTCCAGCATGATTAACTACTGTAAAGCTGCGGACCATGCGCAGCTGGTGGCCATCTGCGATAAATGGGAGGAGGGCCTGCGCCGCCACAGGGAGCGCAACCCTGAGCTGGACATTGCCTATTATACGGATTTCGAGGAATTCATCCGGCACGATATGGATGCCGTCGTCCTGGCCAATTACGCCAATGAGCATGCCCCTTTCGCCATCAAGGCCATGAAGGCGGGAAAGCACGTCTTCTCCGAGGTGCTTCCGGTACAGACCATGAAGGAGGCCGTAGAATTGATCGAGGCCGTGGAGGAGACGGGCATGACCTATGCCTATGGGGAGAACTATTGCTACATGTCCGCCCCCTATGAGATGCGCAGGCTCTACCGGGAGGGCGCCATCGGAGAGTTCGAGTACGGCGAAGGCGAATATGTGCACAACTGCGAGCCCATCTGGCCCGGCATCACCTACGGAGAAAGAGACCACTGGCGCAACAATATGTATTCCACCTTCTACTGCACCCATTCCATCGGCCCCCTCATCCACATGACAGGGCTGCGCCCCGTATCCGTCACCGGCTTCGAGGGGCACAAGAACGAAAGGGGCCTGCGCAAGGGCAGCAAGGGCGGCGCCTTCGGCATGGAGCTGATTACCCTGGAGAACGGCGGCATCATAAAGAGCATCCACGGTGAGCTGTACCGCAATTCCGTCTGGTACTGCGCCTACGGCTCCAAGGGCAGCATGGAGTCCGCCAGGGAGGGCGCTTCCCCGGACGGAGTGGAGCGCATCTACGTCCATGCGGATTCCTTCTCCGGAGCCTATGACGATGCCGTCCGCCAGGACTACATCCCGGCGCGGCAGATGGAGGGAGCCGGTAAGGACTTTGGCCACGGCGGTTCCGACTTCTATACCATGTACAATTTCATCGAAAGGCTCCTGGGAAATAAAGACGCGGATGTCATAGACGTGTATGAGGCCCTGGACATGTTCTTGCCTGGAATGTTCGCCTACCGCTCCATCTTAAAGGGCGGCATCCCCATGGAGATACCCGACCTGCGCGATCCCGCGGTGCGCGAGCTCTACCGCAGCGACACGGCCTGTACGGATTCCAGGGCCGCCGGCGACATGCTCCTCCCCACCATGTCCACGGGCACGCCGGAAATCGATGACGCGGTATACGCCCTGATGCGGGAGAGCTGGCTGGCAGAGCTGCAGTCCGACCACGGCTATGTAGCCGCTACCTTTTCACAGGGCAGCAATAAAGAGGAATAGTTCTCGAGAAACATGATGCCCAATAGCCTTCTCAATGGCCGTGGCCGGATTTTTGGCCATGGCCGTTTCCTTCATGATGCCCTTGTTCCTGTCCGTCCGGCTGTGGGGCAGGTGATTCCATCGGCAGTTCGCCCGACTGCTCGATGAATCGATTATCTTCATCCGTCATCCCATCCTCTGTTTCACTGCCAGTGCCCACATCATTTTCGGTCTCATATCCGGCCCCGGACTCCGTCCCATAGTCGTCTTCATGCCCTGCGCCATGTCCGCTGCCATGGTTCGCGCCATGCTCATGCTCCTCGATCCTGCCGTGGATCTGGGACATGCCCATCTCATGGCAGTCCTGTACCGTGAGGTCGGGCTCGTACCGGAGCAGCACCTTATAGGCCAGATATTTCCCCAGGGAGAGGCCGTTTTCATGGGCCTCCTCCACCAGGCTCATATCCGCCCGGACGCTGGTTCCCCCGTGCTCCACACAGCCGGTGGAGTGGGAGATGTCCGCCAGCAGCCGCTCCTCCTTCGGCAGGCTGTCCGTGGCCACCGTAAAGGTCAGCGCCCCGTCCTGAGTCAGGTAGGGCCGCATGCCCTCGCTGCCCAGGATGCTCTCGATGGCAGCTTCATAGCGCATCCCCTTCACGGAAACGCCTTCCAGAATCCTCTCGCCGTCCTCATTGTAGGCCCTGCCGGAGATGACCCTGTCCAGCCTGTTCAGCTCCAGCTCCAGGGAGGGATTCACGTCGATGCTGACATAGGCCACCGGCATCCACAGCAGGGCATAGGAGCCTATGCACAGGAACAATGTGGCCATGGCACAGGCGATTCCCGCCGCCAATCGGAAAGCATGACGATTCCTTCGTCTTCCTATGCTGTGCCCGGCTTCACGCTGTCTGGCATCCCGCAGGAATTCCTTTGTGGAGGACTTAAGCTCTTCACTTGCCCCGATGCAGTCGAAAGCATCCCTGATTCTGTTCTCCTGCTTCATCACAAATCACCTCCCAGCGCTTCCTTCAGCATCGTCCGCCCACGGGACAGAAGCGAATAGACCGTGTTCTCCTTTTTGCCCAGAATGCGGCCAATCTCCCCGGCTGAGTAGCCTTCGTAATAATGCAGGTAAATGGCATCCTTGTACTTTGCGGGCAGAGCCAGTACGGCATCCAGTACCTCCGTCTGCTCGGGGGGAATGGATGCCGCCTCCTCCGCCAGCTCCTCCAGGGGCAGGGCGGTATGGCGAAAAAAGCTTTTGAGGTAATCCCGGCAGGCATTCAGGGTGACGCGGATGATCCACGCCTTCTCATGCTCCGGGCCCTCAAAGCTCCCTTCATACAGCAGGTATTTCAAAAACACTGTCTGGAACACGTCCTCCGTGTCGGCGGCGTTCTTCAAATGATACAGGCAGATCCGCCTTATCATGTCCGAATACCGCTCCACCGCACGGTCTACCTCAAATTCGCTGCGCACCGCTCCACCGCCTTTTGTCCTTCCTGTACAAATCCTTCTACCGCAAAAGGGACTGCCGCATGATACGGCAATCCCCGCTTCGTTTCTTTAATGGTGTCCGCGGCCATGATGTCCGGAACCGTGGCAGCCAGTTTGGTAGCTGCCGGAGGAATGATGCCAGTCGTCATGATGCCCGCCATAGCCATATCCCCCGTTGCCGCCGTAATAGGACTCGCCTACGGTGCCAGTTCCATTCCCTGCCTGGCTCCCTGCCGCCGAATCTGCCACAGGCTGGCTTTCCGGTACTGTACTCACCTCCGGCTGACTCTGCGCCGTGGCGTCTGCTCCGGCCTGGCCTCCCGCCGCGCCTGCCGAGGGCTGGCTTTCCGACACTGTACTCACCGCCGGCTGGCTCTGTGCCGCCGCGCCCTGCTGGCCATACACTGCCTGGGCCCCGCCATGGCAGTAGTCCCAGTTGTCACAGACGCCGTCCACGTCGATGCCCCAGTAAGCGCAGCCCCATCCGCCGTCATGCCAGGACAGATGATGCCCGTCGTCATGGCTCTCTGTGTACTGGCACAGACCGCTGCCATGAATCACCCGGCCCGCGCAGGCCGCATGATGCCCCGCGGACGCGGTGATGCCCGCCGAAAGCATAAATGCCAGGGTTGCCCCAATCAAAACAATTTTCCTCATCCTTACATACCTCCAGTCCGAACTGTCATATTTTTCATGTTCTACTTATAATACGACAGACCGGGAGGAAACCTTGCACTTGTTTTCAAAAAATTTATTTATCAAAAATCTCTTTCCAGGATTTCTTTTTCTTGCCTTCTTTGTGGCTCTCTTTTCCCTCGTCAGTATGCTCCTGCTCCGAGGAGACGTTCTTGGCGGCGTTCAGGGAGTTCCCGGTCAGCTCGTCGAACTGGCGCAGCAGCTCCTTCGCCTCGGGCTTGAGCCTGTCGGGCACCTGCACCACCAGGGTCACATAATGGTCGCCACGCACGTCCTTGTTGCGCCAGGAGGGCACGCCCTTGCCCCGCAGCCGTATCCGGGTATCCGTCTGGGTCCCTGCCTTCACGTCATAGATGACCTTGCCGTCCACGGTGTCGATCAGAATCTCGCCGCCCAAAGCCGCCACCGCGAAGGACACGGGAACGGTGGAGTAGATGTCGAAATCCTGCCGCTGGAAGATGGGATGCCGCCCCACGATCACCTCGATCAGCACATCCCCTCTGGGGCCGCCGTTAATGCCGGGCTCGCCCAGGCCGGGCATGCGGGTGGACTGTCCGTTGTCGATGCCGGCGGGGATATCCACGGAATAACGTTTTTTCATGGATATATACCCGGTTCCACGGCAATCCGCGCACTTCTCCTTGATGATCTTGCCGCTGCCCTGGCAGTCCGGGCAGGTCTGCACATTGCGCACCGTGCCGAAAAGGGACTGCTGGGTGAAGACCACCTGGCCCTTGCCGCCGCACTTGGGGCAGGTCTCGGGGCTGGTTCCGGGCTTGGCGCCGGAGCCGTTACAGGTCTTACAGGTCTCCTTCACGTTCAGCTCAATCTCTTTCTTGCAGCCGAACACAGCCTCCTCAAAGCTGACGCGGACGCTGGTCCGCAGGTTCGCGCCCTTCATAGGGCCATTGCTGCGGCCTCTGCTGCGGCCGCCTCCCCCGAAGAGGTCGCCGAAAATATCACCGAAAATATCGCCGAAATCCGCCCCGCTGAAATCGAAGCCTCCGGCTCCGCCCATTCCGCCCTCGAAAGCGGCATGGCCGAACTGATCGTACTGCCGTCTCTTGTCCGGATCGCTCAACACGGCATAGGCTTCCGATGCTTCCTTGAATTTCTTCTCTGCCTCTGTGTCGCCCGGATTCATGTCCGGATGATACTTCTTCGCCAGCACGCGATACGCCTTCTTGATTGCCGCGTCATCCGCGCCCTTATCCACACCGAGGACTTCATAATAATCCCGCTTCTGCTCCGCCATAGTAAACACCTCACATCAGAAAATACACATGTTCTTACCTTATCACATTTCAGGATCCGGTTCAATCATTATCGCAATATTTCTGCCGGGACGATCCTCGGATGGACATCCAGACCACACCGCAGAAAATCTAAGCCAACGCTGCACTGCCGCTGACTTAGATTTTCATCTTAAATAACCAACAATTCCTTCTCCCAGCCTGCGGGAATCACTTATACTTCCCGGAAGTCTCCGTCGATTACATCGTCATCGGGAGCCGCGCTGCTGCCTGCGCCTGCCGCGCCGCCCATATCCGGCCCGGCCGCGCCGCCCTGTGCCTGCTGCATGTTCTCGTACATCTTGGTGAACAGGCTCTGGGCGCTGTTCATCAGCTTCTCCTTGGCAGCCTTCAGCTCATCCACGTCGCTGTCGCTCATCTCCTGATCCTTTGTCCTGTCCAGGACAGCCTTCACGGCATCCAAATCGGCCTGCACCGCGGACTTCTCGCTGTCGCTGATCTTGTCGCCCACCTCGCTGAGGGCCTTCTCGGTCTGGAACACGAAGGAATCGGCCTCGTTCCTGGCCTCCACGGCCTCCTTGCGCTTCTTGTCCTGGGCCTCGAATTCGGCGGCCTCCTTCACGGCCCTCTCGATCTCGTCGTCGGACATGTTGGAGCCTGCGGTGATGGTGATGTGCTGCTCCTTGCCGGTTCCCAAATCCTTGGCGGACACGTTCACGATGCCGTTGGCGTCGATGTCGAAGGTGACCTCTATCTGAGGCACGCCTCTCCTTGCGGGAGGGATGCCGTCCAAGCGGAACTGCCCGAGGGACTTGTTGTCCCTGGCGAACTGTCTCTCGCCCTGTACTACATTGATGTCTACAGCGGTCTGGTTGTCAGCCGCGGTGGAGAAGATCTGGCTGTGCTTGGTAGGGATGGTGGTGTTGCGCTCGATCAGCCTGGTGGCCACGCCGCCCATGGTCTCGATGGACAGGGACAGGGGCGTAACGTCCAGCAGCAGGATGTCGCCTGCGCCCGCGTCGCCCGCCAGCTTGCCGCCCTGGACGGAAGCGCCGATGGCCACGCACTCATCCGGGTTAAGGGATTTGCTGGGCTCCTTGCCTGTGAGCTGTCTCACCTTATCCTGCACCGCAGGGATACGGGTGGAACCGCCTACCAGCAGCACCTGGCCTAAGTCCGCATTGGTAAGCCCCGCGTCCTTCATGGCGTTCTGCACGGGAATGGCCGTCTTGTCTACCAGGTCGCGGGTCAGCTCGTCGAACTGGGCGCGGCTTAAGTTCATGTCGAAATGCTTGGGGCCTTCCGCGGTGGCCGTGATGAAGGGCAGGTTGATATTGGTGGTCATGGCGCTGGAAAGCTCCTTCTTCGCCTTCTCCGCCGCCTCCTTCAGTCTCTGCATGGCCATCTTGTCATTGGAGAGGTCCACGCCCTCGGCCTTCTTGAACTCGGACAGCATCCACTGGATGACCTTGTTGTCGAAGTCGTCGCCGCCCAAGTGGGTGTCGCCGTTGGTGGCCAGAACCTCGATGACGCCGTCGCCGATCTCGATGATGGACACGTCGAAGGTGCCGCCGCCCAGGTCGTACACCATGATCTTCTGCTCTTTCTCATTGTCCAGGCCATAAGCCAGGGCAGCCGCCGTGGGCTCGTTGATGATGCGCTTTACGTCCAGGCCCGCGATCTTGCCCGCGTCCTTGGTGGCCTGGCGCTGGGCGTCATTGAAGTATGCGGGGACGGTGATGACCGCCTCGCCCACCTTCTCGCCCAGATAGCTCTCCGCGTCCGCTTTCAGCTTCTGCAGAATCATAGCGGAAATCTGCTGGGGCGAATATCTCTTGCCGTCGATGGAGCGGCCGTTGTCCGTGCCCATGTCCCTCTTGATGGAGGCGATGGTCTTCTCCGCGTTGGTGACGGCCTGGCGCTTGGCAGGCTCGCCTACCAGCCTCTCGCCGGTCTTGGTGAAAGCCACCACGGAAGGCGTGGTCCTGGCGCCCTCCGCATTGGCGATGACGGTGGGCTTGCCGCCCTCCATGACCGCCACGCAGCTGTTTGTCGTACCTAAGTCGATGCCGATAATCTTGCTCATTTTTATATCCTCCTGAATTGTTCTGCCTTTATCTTGAAAATTATTCTTGATACCTAACTAATGATAATCTGCTGCAATTCTGGAAGAATGCCCGCCTTTGGCATTCTTCCGTGTGAGAATGGTTTACAAGACGAACTTGTTCGCTTGTGAACCTAGAAGTTCTTAGCCTGTGTTCTATACAGGCTTAGAACTTCTTCTCACACTACAACCGCTACCATGGAATGCCTTACCACGCTGTCGCGGTAGGTGTAGCCCTTCTGCAGCTCCTGGGCCACTGTGCCGGATTCGTACTCTTCGCTCTCCACCTGCATCACCGCGTTGTGGAGGTTGGGGTCGAACTCCTGCCCCACGGCCTCGATGGGCTTCACGCCGATGTTCTCCAGCTCTGTCATAAGCTGCTTGTAAATCCGGTTCATGCCGTCCACGAAGGGATCCTCTTTCTTATCCTCGGGCACCGTGGCCAGCCCTCTCTCGAAATTGTCCACCACCGGAAGCATCTTCTCGATGACGCTCTTGGCGCCGGTCTCGAACATGGCGTGCTTCTCCTTCTCCGTCCGGTTGCGGAAGTTCTCGAATTCCGCCAGTTGGCGCTTCACCTTGTCCTCCAGCTGTTCAATCTGGTCCTTGTAGCCCTGGGCCTTTTTGTCCAGCTTGGCCTGCTTCTTGGCCGCCCGCTTCTCCGCCCAGGTCCTGGGGTCTTCCCCCTCCGGGGGGGCCGTCTCGGCTTCCTCCCCGGCCTCTTCCGGCTCTGCCTCCTGGGATTTCACCTCTTCCCCGGCCTCCGGCTCCTTTTCAGGCTCCTGTGCCGCGGCGCCCTCCGCCACGTCCTTCATCCCGGAAGCTTCCTGATCCTTTTCTATTTCCATGTCACGTTCCTGCTCTGCCATATCCCCAATCGTCAACCTCCATTCCTTTTGCTTCTATCTTCTATGGCCCTGTTCTGTAAGCCCTGTCTTGCTGCCCTATCCCTTCTGCCCGTACAGCTCATCCAGCTGGGTCTGTATGGCCCGCAATGTGCCTACGACCTTGTCGTAATCCATCCGTTTGGGCCCTACGATACCGATTGTTCCCTTCATGCCGCCGCCCAATTCATAGGTGGCGGTGACCACGCTGCAGTCCTTCATGCTCTGCACCTGGGTCTCCGCGCCGATGTACACCTGGATGCCCGTCTCTTCGCTCCCTGTGTGGGCTTCCTGAAGGAGCTCTCCCAGGAGCTGTTTTTCCTCAAAGGTGTTGATCAGCTCGCTGGCCTTCTGCTGGTCGGCCAGCTCCGGGTAGCGGAAGATGTTGTTGGTGCCGCTGGTGTAGATCTCCAGATCCTCCTCGGCCCTGATGGCCTCCGCCACCGCGTCGATGACCTCGCTGACGATGGCGCTGTGGATGCCCGCCTGCTGCTTCATGACGGCTATCATGGCCAGGTTGATCTCATCGATGGACAGGCCGTTTAAGTAGGTGTTCAGCAGGATGTTCAGCTTCAGCAGCGTCTCATCGTCCAGCTCCTCCTGTACGGAGAGAATGTTGTTCTTAATCACATTCCCCTCGACGACGATCACTGCCAGAATCTGCCCCGCGTCCACCCGGGAAAGCTGGATGAACTTCAGCTTGCTGCGCTTGGTCTGTGGGGCGGAGATCATGGTGGCGTACTGGGTGTTCTGCGCCAGCACCCTGGCCATCTGCTTCAGGAGCGTCTCCATCTTGTCCTGGCGCTCCACCAGCATATCCCGCATCTCTACGACCTCCCGCTCCTTCTCCGCCATCATGGCGTCCACATAGAGGCGGTAGCCCTTGTCCGAGGGAATCCTGCCCGCGGAGGTATGGGGCTGGAAGATGTATCCCATCTCCTCCAGATCGGCCATCTCATTGCGGATGGTGGCAGAACTTAAATTCAGGTCGGTGTACTTGGAAATGGTTCTGCTGCCAACCGGCTCCCCTGTCTCCAGGTAATTGCGGATGACTGCCTGCAGGATTTTCTTTTTTCTCTCATCCAGCTCCATCCAAGCTGCCTCCCTTTCTGTTATTAGCACTCATTTAAGGGGAGTGCTAACATCTACTAACCATAAAATAGCACTTACCCTATCCATTGTCAACCGATTTCCTCAAAAATAATTCTAAAAAAATTCTAAATACAAAAACAGAATCCTCGCCGCGCAAGAATCCTGTTTTCCGGTTTCTTTTCCAGTATGGACTTTTAGATGGCAAAGCTGCCGGAGATTTCGCCGTTCATCACATAGTAGACCTTGTTCTCCTCGGGCTTTACGTACATCTCTACGTTCTTCAGCTCGCTGGGTTTGCGGTTAAGGTCGTACTCCCATACGTCTTTGGCGATCTTCAGCAGATCCTCCTGGGAATAGGCCTTGCCGGCGTACTGAACATGCAGGACTGTCTCCACCGCTGCCGCCTTCTTCGGCGCGGCTTTCTTCGCAGGAGCCTTGGGGGCCTCTTCCTTTGCTGCCTTTGCGGTCTTTGTCGCCTTGGGAGCCTCCTCCTTGGCCTTGGCCGCCTCAGGGGCCTCCTCCTTGGCCTTGGCCGCTGCCTTGGTCGTCCTGGTCGCAGTTTTCTTCGCGGGAGCCTTCCGCGCTGCCTTGGGCTGCTCTGCTTCGGTCTCTGCTGCCTTGGGTTCTGCTACTTTTTCTGTCTTTATCTCTTCTGCCTTGGGTTCGATAGCTTCCGCCACTACTGCTTCTGTAGTCTTTGCCGCAGTTTTCGTAGATTTCCTTGCCATAATTGCACGCTTCCTTTCTTTCTATATCTATGCTTCATGTATGAAAACAGGCATAAAACGGCGCTCCGTCCCGCCTGCCCTGCTGTATTGTATTCCTTTTTGCAAAAAAAGTCAACTATATAGTGTTGATCCGTCCGGGGCATATGCCGTCCTGCCCCGTACAGACTGCTGAATATCCCAGGGGAACGGCCTGGGTATTGTGGCAGAAAATCCGCAGAGTTCCCCG
>CAOOJO010000043.1 GCA_948496895.1 uncultured Acetatifactor sp.
GGCAGGATGCTGGTCTGCGTGAACCCCCAGTGGTTCCGCCCCACGGACGTGGACAACCTGCTGGGCGACCCCACCAAGGCCAGGACCGTCCTGGGCTGGAATCCCCAGGCCACCAGCTATGAACAGCTCATAGAGATCATGGCAGAGCATGACAGGGCGCTGGCCAGGCATGAAAGGACTGTGCTGGAAGCCACCGGACAGATGGCGGCGAAGGGATAGGACAGAACTAAAAGCGAAACCGGAATTTGGAAACTGGAATCCGGGAACCGGAATTTGGAATCGAGGGAATGGACAATGATGGAAAAAAACGCGAAAATCTACGTGGCCGGGCACCGGGGCATGGTGGGCTCCGCCATCCTCCGGGAGCTGCGGCGCCAGGGCTACGAGAATATCGTCACCCGCACCCATAAGGAGCTGGATCTGTGCCGCCAGCAGCAGGTGGAGGAGTTCTTCGCCACGGAGAAGCCGGAGTACGTGTTCCTGGCTGCGGCCAAGGTGGGGGGCATCGTGGCCAACCAGGAGGCCCTGGCGGACTTCATGTGGTTCAACATGACCCTGGAGATGAACGTCATCCACAGCGCCTGGCAGAATGGCTGCAAAAAGCTGGAATTCCTGGGCTCCTCCTGCATCTATCCCCGGATGGCCCCCCAGCCCATGCCGGAGAGCTGCCTGCTGACCAGCGAACTGGAGAAGACCAACGAGGCCTATGCCCTGGCCAAGATATCCGGCCTGAAATACTGCGAATACCTGAACCGCCAGTACGGGACGGACTACATCTCCGTCATGCCGACAAATTTATACGGGCCTAACGATAACTACCACCCCACCCACAGCCATGTGCTCCCGGCGCTGATTCGCCGCTTCCATGAGGCCAAGGAGCAGAACCTTCCCTACGTCACCTGCTGGGGGGACGGCTCGCCGCTGCGGGAGTTCCTCTACGTGGACGACCTGGCCAACCTGTGCGTGTTCCTCATGAACCATTACAGCGGCAACGAGACCGTCAACGCGGGCACCGGCAAGGAGCTGACCATCAAAGAGCTCACCGAGCTGGTGGCAAAGGTCATCGGCTACACCGGGGAGATCCGGTGGGATGCCAGCAAGCCCAACGGCACCCCCAGGAAGCTCCTGGACGTGTCCAAGGCCACAGCGTTAGGCTGGACTTACCGCACGGAGCTGGAGGAGGGCATCAGGCTGTCCTATGAGGATTTCCTGTGCAATCCCATGCGGGCGGAGCGGTGAACATATGCGGGAGTTCTGTGACAGAGAGGAAGCGGGAGAGGGCATATGGATTACAAGGAATTCTATAAAAAGCTGATGCAGGATATCAATGTACTGTTAAAGCCCTATGGATTTCGGAAGCAGGGCGCGAACTTCCGCCGTTCCCTTGAGAACGGAATCGCCCAGGAGGTGAATGTCCAGAAATCCCAGTTCGATACGGCCAGCTTTACGGTCAACATCAATGTGGGCATGTTCCCGACGCCCGTCACGAAGGAATCCTGGAAGGGATGCTTCCTGCAGACGCGGCGGCATCTGGGCGAGAATGAGGAGGACGGGCTGGACCGTCAGTTCTGGTATCATGTGGCGCCGCCAGATGATGAACGAGTACGGGACGGGCAGCTGTGCCTGATAGAGTGGATCATGACAGGCGGCAAGCTCCAGCCGCCGCTGTGCGTCCCATATCTGACACCTGACGAGATATGCAGGGACGTCTGCCATTTGCTCACGGTAAAGGCAATCCCTTACTTTTTGTCAGTAGAGAGCCTGGACAGGTATCTGGACCTGCTGTTCCTCAGCCATTCCGAGAATCCCCCTTTTCACAGCAATATGGGACTGAAGGAATATGAGCTCTATGCAAAGGTGTTCGGAAAGAAATTCCTCCCCCTGCTGGAGAAGGGGATAGAGTTTACCCGGGGCATCCTGGAGGAAGGGGACAGAAGCGAGGATTTTTTGGAGAGCTTCCGCAAAAGGCTCGAAATACAGGAGGAGCTGCGCAGGACATTGAGCGAGGAGACGGATTCAGATTCCTCTGGCACTTGAATCTGAGGGAGCCGGAACCCCCAATTTCATATAAAATTTCAGGCAGCTGCCGGAACGATCTTGGTTCCGGCAGCTGTTTTATGTCCGGCCAGTGCCAGCGAGGAACCTATGCCGCCCCGGGAGAGCTGTCAAAAGAGAAGACGCGCCGCACAATTCTGAACAGGGCAGCAGGGGAGGGCTGGGAAACATGGCCCCTTTGCCCTGCGGAAGAATTGTGCGACCCATGTTAAATATTGTGCAGTTGTCTGCTTCTGGAGGAGAGACTATGATATATGCAGCGAAAACACAATGACATTCGCCGATAGGCAAGCGGGACGGATGCGCATTGTAGAGGACATGTAGTCATAGAAAGAGGAGGGCATGAATCTTGCACAAGAAGAACCAAGAGCTTCCGCTCCCGGCACAGGGCGGGAAAAAGAGGGGGACGTCCCCGGCCGGTCAGCGGGGCTTAAGCCGGGATGCCCGGGAGAACCTACAGCTATATTCCATTCTCCTGCCCACGGCAATCCTGATCATCGTCTTTATGTACGCCCCCATGTTCGGGCTGGTCATCGGCTTCCAGAACTACGTACCGGGAGCGTCATTCTTCGGTAAAGACGTGGAATGGGTAGGCCTGAAGCACTTCATCGATTTCGTCAATTCCTATTACTTTAAGCGGATCATGCGGAACACGGTGATATTGAACCTGTTGAACCTGGTCATGGGATTCTGGGTGCCCATCGTGTTCGCGCTGCTGCTCAATGAGGTGCGGGCCAGAGGGTTCAAGAAATTCGTCCAGACAGCCAGCTATCTCCCCTACTTCATCTCATCGGTGGTGGTGGCGGGCATGGTGATCTCCTTCACCGGTTCGGATGGGATTGTCAGCAGGCTCATCAGCGCCCTGGGCGGGGAGACGGCGGCCTGGATCACGAAGGCGGACGCGTTCCCCTGGATTTTCACGATCACCCGGGTGTGGCAGTCCTTCGGCTGGAGCAGCATCTTGTACCTGTCCACCATCTCCTCGATAGACCCGGGCCTGTATGAGGCGGCGGAGATGGACGGGGCGAACCGCTTCCACAAGATATGGCATGTGACCATCCCCCATATGCTCCCGCTGGTGGTCATCCAGCTGATTCTGGCCATCGGCAGCATGCTGTCCGTGAGCTCCGAGCTGATCCTGCTGCTGTATAATCCGTCCACCCGCTCCACGGCGGACGTCATCGGAACCTATGTGTACCGGGAAGGGCTGCTGGCCGGGAACTTCAGCTCCGGCACGGCGGCAGGGCTGATTGTATCGCTGATCAACCTGGGGCTGACGGTCATCGCCAATGCCTTCTGCCGCAAGTTCACGGACTACGCGCTCTGGTAGGGAAAGGAGAGAGTGATGTGGATTTTAACGGAAAAAATGGCCAGGCGCAGGGAGGACAAGCGCCTGGAGAGGCTGGAGGAGCGGGCGGAGAGCCGTCTGGCGGGCCAAAAGAAAGTGACTGCTTTCGATATCGTTTTATATGCCATCATGATAGCGGTCTGCTTCCTCACCATATACCCCATGTATTATGTGTTCCTGAATTCCATTTCGGAGCCGCTGGAGGTGGTCAGGGGAAACGTGACCTTCTGGCCCAGAGGGCTGTACCTGGACTCCTACAAAATCGTCGCCCATGACAGCAAGCTCTGGCGGGCCTACGGGAACACGATCCTGTACGCGGCGGGCACTACGCTCCTGATGCTGTTCACCTGCGTCACCATGGCCTATCCGCTGACCCAGCCCAGGCTGAAGTTCCGCAAGCTGGTGGTGTGGTTCATCTTGATACCCATGTACATAGGCGGCGGCATGATCCCCGCCTTCCTGGTGATCTACAAGCTCCGTATGTACGACACCATCTGGGCCATGATCCTGCCCAGCGGCGTGAACATCATGAACATCATCCTGTGCCGCACCTTCTTCCTGTCCATTCCGCAGGAGCTCTCGGAGGCAGCCAGCATAGACGGGGCCAGCCATTACAGGATACTGGGGAGGGTGGTGCTGCCTCTGTCCAAGCCAGTGCTGGCGGTGATCTCCATCTACACCCTGGTGGGGACATGGAATTCCTGGTTCAACGCGCTGGTGTACCTGCCCAGCGAGAGGCTCCATCCCCTGCAGATGTACCTGCAGCGCGTGGTCATCGCCCAGACCGTGGACCTGACCCAGATGATGACCAAGGAGGAGATGCAGCAGGCTGTGGAGAAGATGCTGTCTTCCCAGCAGATGCAGTACAGCCTGATCTTCTTCATATCCGCCCCGATCATTCTGGTGTACCCTTTCTTCCAGAAGCATTTCGTGAAGGGCGTCATGTTAGGCTCGTTAAAAGGATGACCTGCGGAAATCCTTTATGAGAATCATAAAAATATAGTAAAATAAAAACATGGAGGGAACCAAATGAGGAAACGAGACTTATTCAAGCAAATCCTGACATTGTCCCTGGCTGCCGTGCTGGCATGCGGGACGTTTACAGGCTGCGGCGGCAAGGAGAGCGAAGGCCAGGCCGCCCAGGAGAGCCCGGTCACAGAGGAGCAGGAAGATGATAAGGGGACGGAAAGCGCAGAGAACACAGAGAATACAGAGAATACAGAGAGCGGCGGGGATTCGGGCGACCTGACCACCATCACCATCCTCTGCAAGGACAGGCGCTACGACGACATCCTGCTGGCCGACAGGGAGGAGTATCTGGTCTGGCGGAAATTCGATGAGATGCTGGCTGAAGCCGGGCTGCGGCTGGAGTTCGAGTCGGTACCCACAGAGCAGCTCAAGACCGTGGTACAGACCCGCCTGGCAGCGGGCAATGACCTGCCGGATATCATCGTAGCCGAATACATGGACGAGCAGTCGCTGGTGGCTTTGGGGGAAAAGGGCATCATCGCGGACGTGAAGGCGGCCATAGACCAGTACTCCAATGGGAACACCCTGTCCTGGTGGGACAAATACTGGGATGTGGAGAAGCGTCTGACCACAGCGGACGGCGCTATCTACTGGTATCCCTCGCTGGCCACCGACATGCTGCACGGGGACGAGTACAAGGGCACGGGCTTTTGTCTCCAGATCCGCCAGGACTGGCTGGAGAAGCTGAATCTGGAGATGCCGGAGACGCTTCAGGAGCTCCAGCAGGTGCTGACGGCCTTCCGGGAGCAGGATGCCAATGGCAATGGCGTGCAGGATGAGCAGATTACCGTCCGCCTGGACTCCTTCCAGAACGGCTTCGCCCAATCCTTTGGCCTGGCCAATAAGCTGATTCAGGTGGACCATAATGGGAAAGCGGTATCTCCCTGGCTGCAGCCGGGAATCAAGGATTATATCCTCTACATGAAGGGTCTGGTGGAGGCCGGCCTGATCGATCCGGGCATGATGACGGATCAGGTGGTAGAGGGAAAGATTACGGAGAACGTGAGCTCCGCCCTGTACAGCTACGTGGGGCAGAGCTGGTACGAGCCCATGACAGGGGATGAGGATGCGGTCTATGCGCCGGTATACCCGATATATTCGGATGCCTATGAGCCTTCCTTCTTCCGCGAGAACAAGGCCCTAGTCTATCATCAGTATGTAGTAAATGCCAATACGGACAAGATGGAGGCGGTGGTGCGCCTGTTCGACCTGATATACACACCGGAGTATGGAGAGCTGAGCACCTTCGGCGTGGAGGGAGAGTGGTTCCAATGGTCGGAGGACGGCACCAGGAAGGAGCTGATCGAGTATACGGATGAGGAGAAGGCCGAGAAGCACATCACCATAGGAAACGCCCTCTTCGGCAATGTGTGCGTGCCGGTGGTGACCATGCATGAGGACGAGCCCTCTTCCTATGAGTGTAAGCGGGAGTTCGAGGACTTCATACAGACCTTGGACAACGATTTCGAGACCAATCCAAGGGTCGCCATGTCCACCAGCGATGAGACGGAGACGTACAACAAGTACATCACCACCCTGGACACCTATTCCACGGAGCTTCTGGTAGACCTGGTCCTGGGGAACCGGCCCATCGAGGATCTGGAGGATGCCGTGGAGGAGATGAAGGCCATGGGGCTGGAGGAGCTGCTGGAAGTGTACCAGGCCCGCTCCGACCGGTACTGGGCCCAGTAAAGGACAGATGACAGAAGAGTGAAGAAAAGCCAGCGGGGAGCCGTGTACCCCGCTGGACTTTCTGCGTTCCATACCGAAAGGATTCTTATGCCATGAAACAGTGTTATTATACCAGCAAAATATTCTGGAAGGTCTTTTTATCCTATTTTCTGATGCTGCTGTTGATTCTGCTCATGCTGGGCGGCCTGTTCGTGAACGACAGGCGCAGGCGGTTCTCCGCGGAGCAGGCCCTTCGGATTGAGGAGGCCACCGGGAATATGAACCTGGAGCTGAACCAGAGATTCTTCGCGCTGTCTGAGTTCGCCCAGAACATGAGCAGAATTCCCTGGGTGCATAAATACTATTCGGGCTATCAGGTGTTCGACGACTATTTCGATGCCGTCAGGAAGCTGGAGATATCGAAGGAGCTCTCCCTGTATTTCGGGAACATGGAAATCGTCAGGAGCGCGTGCATCCTGTTCCCCCAGCGGGGCATGACGGTGTCCACGGCCAATGGCTGGATGGACGCGGATCTGTGGTTCAAGAGCATGTCTATCCGGGAGGAGTGGGAGCTGTTCGAACAGAAGCTGGCGGAGCTTGACGGGATGGATTATTTCGGGCTTACAGGGAGGCAAAATGAGGGGAGCATCATGGTGTGGGCGGTCCCTCTGGGGGATGCCCGTCCGGCCCAGGCGTATCTGCTGTACCAGGTGGACATGACCGTGCTGCGGGGCCTGATACAGAAACAGATGCCGGACTATATGGAGAGCCTGTGGATCATCGGCCGGGAGGGCGAGGAGCTGCTGCGGGCGGAGAATGGGGCGGCATCGTTCCTGGGGGGCAGAAGCGTGACAGAATATGAGATGCCGGCCCTGGGCCTCACCTACCGCTATGCCTATATGGAAAATGCGATTCTCCTGTCAGGAGAGGAATATATCCAGATATTCTGGATGATCGCAGGCACCTTCCTGCTGGGGCTGGGGCTGGCGTTCCTTCTGGCCTATGTCACCTACCGGCCTCTGGGCAAGATCAGCAGGCGGCTCTGGGGAGGCAAACAGAGAGACGACAGGTTCCTGTCAGACTACCGCCTCATCGAACATTCGCTGGATGAGCTGGAACAGGACAACCAGGAGATGAGCGAGCAGGTGGCCAGCTATGTGGAGATGAAACGGGCGGATATGCTCCACAGGCTGCTCCAGGGCTTCTTTGACGAGAAAGCCCTGGAGGAGAATCTGGCGTTCTACCATATCCCCTTTGAGGAGCGGATGTGCTACCAGGTAGTCCTGGTCTCCGGCGGGGCTGCCGATGAACGGCTGGCGCCGTATCAGGCGGCGAACCTGTCTCTCTCCCTGATGAAATCCGTGGCACAGCTGAGGGAATGCCGGGCGGAGCTGGTGGATGGGATTGACGACATTTTTGTCGTCATCCTGGCTTTTTCGGAACCTGACGCAGCGTCTGTGCTGGATGCGGAATTCGCCCAGAGGCTGGCGGGGCTGGCACGGCCCTATTTCAAATCCCATCCCATTGTCAGCATAGGCGGGCTCCAGACAGGCTTTCTGGGCATCAGCATTTCCTACCACTTTGCCATGGAACAGAAAGAGCATATGCTGCACAAGCTGAAGATGCTGCCCTGCGGGGAGAATGCCTGGCAAAGGGATTTCCTGTATCCGGAGACCTGGGAGGCCCAGCTGCTCAAGGGCCTGAAGCTTGGCGACATGGCCTCTGTCAGCTGCATCATGAAAGAGATATACCATAAGAACAGGGCCCTGTGGCAGGAGGGGGAGGGCCCCTGGCGCAGAACCCGGGAACTGGGCCTGGTGTCGGCGCTTCTGGAGACCCTGCTGCGGGCGGTGTCCGAGCTTTCCTTAAGCGACAGGGATTTCATGGAATATGTGGATGTCCTGCTGGTAGGGGACAGCTTTGACGACAAATGGAAGGTGCTGCTGCACTTCTGCGAGAATATCTGTGGGCGGGCCGGAGGGGTGGCGGAGCCGGAGAAGCCGGACACAGGAGCGCAGCTGCTGGCCTATGTGGACGCCCATTTCCAGGAAAGCGGACTGTGCCTGAAGGAGCTGGCCACGCGTTTCGGCATGACAGTGCAGAGCGTCTCCAGGCTGTTCAAGGCCAGGACCGGGGAAACCTTTTACAATTATCTGTACAGGAAGCGGATGGAGTATGCCTGCGAGCTCCTGAAGTACAGTGCGGACACAGTGTCGGACATCTCCGGGAAAGTGGGATATGACAACGATTTCTCATTCAAGCGGGCATTCATCCGGTATGCGGGAATCCGGCCCAAGGAATACCGGGAGCAGGGAGGCAGATAAAGCTTCCTTATGAAAGCTATGAAGTCCAGCCGGAACAGTTTGAATTTAGGGATATCCACAACAAGGAGGTTATGCTTCAAAATGAAACAGATCAGCGTATATTTGAATATATAAAGGCAAACGGTTTTATAACAACACACCAGGTCGTAGAAATAACCCAAATTACTACGACCCAAGGGGCGAATGTTGCGCTTGGCCGGCTGATAAAGCAGGACTTAGTTAAAAAGGTACGCAGAGGGAAGCATTTTATTTATGAACTGAAATAAAATGGCAGTTGGTATATTTGGTGTATCAGTTGGTGTAAAAATGAAGCAAAAAAAGAACCATTTTTTCCTTGACAAACAGCCATTTCCTGCACTATAATCCTATCCATATAGTGTGGCTGTGAAGAGGGCCAGTACGGATTCGGAAGCATTCCAGAGAGAGGGCGTGGCATGGGCTGTCGGTAGGTAGTGGCGGCAGATGCGGCTGGGAGGCCCTTATGCGGAGGATTTGGAACCTGCCTCGGAGCTCCATGCGAGGCCTGCGGGAGCTACCCGCCGCGGGCGAAAGCATGGCGTAGGCTTGCGTTAAAAGCATGAGAGATGGGCGCATTTGCGTCAATTAGGGTGGTAACGCCGGATTTTCGGTCCCTTGGGGGGATGGAAGCCCGGCGTTTTTTGCGCGGAGGCATCCCCGAAAGTATTAGAATGCACTGCAGAACTGGAAACAGTAGGGTCACTGCATGAAACCCTACGGAACTTCAAATCAGGAGGAAGCAATATGGCAGACAAAAAAATGGTAGAAGAAATCACGTCCATGGACGTGGATTTCGCCCAATGGTACACGGATGTGGTAAAGAAAGCGGAGCTGATAGACTACACCTCCGTAAAGGGCTGCATGGTGATCAAGCCCGCGGGCTATGCGATCTGGGAGCTGATTCAGAAGCAGCTGGACGAGCGGTTCAAGGCCACAGGGGTGGAGAACGTCTATCTCCCCATGTTCATCCCGGAGTCCCTGCTGCAGAAGGAAAAAGACCACGTAGAAGGCTTCGCCCCGGAGGTGGCCTGGGTGACCCACGGCGGCCTTGCGCCCCTGCAGGAAAGGCTCTGTGTCCGCCCCACCTCGGAGACACTGTTCTGCGACTTCTATAAAAACGACATCCACTCCTACCGGGATCTCCCCAGGGTCTACAACCAGTGGTGCTCGGTAGTGCGCTGGGAGAAAGAGACCAGGCCGTTCCTGCGCTCCAGGGAATTCCTCTGGCAGGAGGGCCATACCGCCCACGCCACCGAGGAGGAGGCCCAGGAGAGGACCATCCAGATGCTCAACGTATACGCGGACTTCTGCGAAGAGGTGCTCGCCATACCGGTGATAAAAGGCCGAAAGACCGACAAGGAAAAATTCGCGGGAGCCATCGCAACCTACACTATCGAGGCCCTGATGCATGACGGCAAGGCTCTGCAGTCCGGCACCAGCCATAACTTTGGCGACGGCTTCGCCAAGGCCTTCGGCATCCAGTTCGCGGACAAGGACAATACCTTGAAATATGTGCACCAGACCTCCTGGGGCATGACCACCCGCCTGATTGGCGCCATTATCATGGTGCACGGCGACAATGAGGGACTGGTGATGCCGCCGAAAGTGGCTCCGGTGCAGGTGTGCATCGTACCCATCCAGCAGAAAAAGGAGGGGGTGTTGGACAAGGCTTACGAGCTCAGGGACAGGCTGAAAGGCAATTTCCGGGTGAAGGTGGACGACACGGACAAGAGCCCGGGCTGGAAGTTCGCGGAGGCGGAGATGCGGGGCTTTCCCTTACGCATCGAGATCGGCCCCAAGGACATAGAGGCCGGAAAGTGCGTCATCGTCCGCAGGGACACCAGACAGAAAATCGAAGTGGCTCTGAACGAGCTGGAAGCAAAAGTCGGCGAGCTGCTCGACACCATCCAGCGGGAAATGCTGGAGCGCGCCAGAACCCACCGGGACGAGAACACCTTCACCGCCGCCAGCATGGAGGAGTTCGAGAGAATCTTCAACGAGAAGTCCGGCTTCGTCAAAGCCATGTGGTGCGGGGACGAGGCATGCGAAAATGCCATCAAAGAGAAACTGAGCGTCACCAGCCGCTGCATGCCCTTCGAGCAGGAGCATATCGCGGACACCTGCGTATGTTGTGGAAAACCTGCCAAAAAGATGGTATACTGGGGCAGGGCCTATTGAGCGGGCAGACAGGGAAAACGGGGCGCGGAAGCCCCAAAGCACCGCTGTGCACAGCGGGATGCCGCTCAGACGGAGCGGACGAAAAGGAGATAAGAAAATATGAAAAACGAGACATACAAAATAGAGCAGGCCGGTTCCCAGCCCTACGCGAAGCTGGTCACCTATATCCAGGACGATTCCGTGGAAATCGGAATCCCGTCCAGACCCCTGGTGCTGATCTGCCCGGGCGGCGGCTATGAATTCACATCGGACAGGGAGGCGGAGCCGCTGGCCCTGCAGTTCCTTGCCATGGGATACCATGCGGCGGTGCTGCGCTATTCCGTGGCCCCTGCGGTCTTCCCCACGTCCCTGTGCGAGCTGGCCTGGAGCGTGCGCCTGATCAGAGAGCATGCGCAGGAATGGCATGTGGATCCGAAAGCGATTATTGTGCTGGGCTGCTCCGCGGGCGGTCATCTGGTTGCCTCCCTGGGCGTGTTCTGGAACAGGGATTTCCTGGCCAGGGCACTGGGAGCGGAGGGCACCGACCACAGACAGTGGCGGCCTGACGGCATGATATTATGCTATCCCGTCCTCAGCTCCGGAGAGTTCGGCCACAGGGGGTCCATCGACAACCTGATTGGAGATAAGGGGACGGAGATTGCCGGCCTGCTGCAGGCATCGGCGGTGGAGGCTCTGTCCCTGGAGAATCAGGTGAGCACCGACACGCCGCCCGCGTTCCTCTGGCACACCTTTACGGATGACTGTGTGCCGGTAGAGAATTCACTGATGTTCGTAAACAGGATGTGTCAGGCGAAGGTGCCGGCAGAGCTCCATATCTACCCTGTGGGCGGCCATGGACTCTCCCTGGCCAACCGACTGACCCAGACGCAGGAGGGCTATGCCGTCCAGGAGGAATGCAGCTCCTGGATATCCCTGGCCCATACCTGGATTGAGGGCCAATATGGCAAAAAATCGGCTGAGGTCTCGAGCTGAGAGGAGCTTCCCTGCTCGATTAAGGAGCGTGGTAGAGACTTCCGCAGCCGTGGGAAGGAATCTGGATGAACTATGTGGTGTTGGATCTGGAATGGAATCAGGCCAATGGCATTACGGAGCATGAGGTGCCTGCCATTCCCTTTGAAATCGTGGAAATCGGCGCTGTGAAGCTGGACGTACCGGGTGAACCCTGCCCTGCCGGGGAGGGGAATCCCGGGG
>CAOOJO010000044.1 GCA_948496895.1 uncultured Acetatifactor sp.
GCCCAAAAACGACACCGAGCTTTGGTGCGCCTCTACCTTCGCCATCTGGGCCCATTCCTTTTCCATGCTGGAGGGCTGGCCTCTGGTGACGGGCGTCCACGGGAGCCGGAAGGTGGTGGCGAATTTCCGCCAGACCTCCCTGGGGGAGCAGTGGGACATCCATGACCGCCGAAGCGGCCTCCAGACCGTACATGAGCTGACGGAAAAGCATTCCGGGCGCTACGACACCCCCTACGCGGGCTGGGACCTGTGCAGGGCCACCCAGCTCCTGGGCATGATGTACCTGGTGCGGATGATAAACCGCGAAGAGCTGGATGCGGAGTTCGTCAGGGCCGGGAGAGTGATCCAGCAGCGGTTCGGCTCCTGGGACGAGCTGGCCGAGAGCTATCTGGAGGGGTATGAGGCCTGGCTGGCCAGGTGCGGGCAGTCGGACGCGGCCCAGTACGCCGCCAGGCGCAGGAGCATCTACCTGCAGCTGAAGGCGAATCCTGACGGCCCCTACTCGGTGCCCTGGAGGGTGGATCTCACCGCCATGCCGGGCGGAGGGGAGCGCAAGGTGTTGAAAAGGGTACTGTCCCGGTATCGGGATCCGAAGCTGTGACTTGTATTTTCCGGATTGACCCAAAAAGGGGAGATATATTTGAAGGAACACAGGACAAAGCATGCAATCACCCTGGACGGCACAGATGTATATGGAGGAAAGATAATGTTAAAGAACATACTGAAAAAGAACAGAACCCCGTTCCTGCTCAGCCTGATACCAGTGGTAATCGTGGGCGTCATGGCTCCGCTGCGCTCCTATATCATGCAGCTTTTAATCGATTCCTCCGACCGCCGGGAGCTGCTGGAGAGATGCCTCCTGGCCGCAGTCTTCAGCCTGGGGGTATTCCTCTTTGAATGGGGCAGCAAAAAGAGCCAGACCATCGTGGTGCGGCGCATCGAGAAGGGCCTGCGCAACGACCTGATGTGCAATCTGTTCCATATCTCCGCGAACCAGTTCGAAGAAAAGGGCCTGGCATATTACCTCTCCAAGTTCACCACGGACATCAAGATTATATTGGACGACGGCATCAACAATGTCTATGGCATGATCATGCAGGCCATCTTCATGGTGGTGGCTGTCGCCTATCTGATCTGTGTGGAGCCGCTCATCCTGCTCATCGTTGCAGGGGTGAGCGCCCTACAGTTCGCGGTGCCGAACCTGCTGAAAAAGAGGATCGCCTCCTCCAGGAAGGAGTATACGGAGGCCCTGGAAATCTATCTGGACGGGGTGAAGAACGACCTGGGCGGCCACAAGGTCATAAGGACCTTCGGCGCCATAAGGCAGATTTTGAGGAAGCAGGAGAAGCTCAGCGACTTCGTCTGCAGGAAGAACGAGTCCTCCTCCCAGACCCTGTACAGCGCCCAGGCCCTGGCCTCCTTCGTGAACAACGGGGCCTTTCTGGTAGTCCTGGGAAGCTGCATGTTCTTCGTGACGGCGGGCAGGATGACCGTGGGCGAGGTAGTGGCAATCACCAATATGATGAACTTCATTCTGACACCATGCATGTCCATCGCCAACGGCATGATCCAGTTAAAAGCCATGGAGAAGGTGAAGGCCGAGCTGGAGGCCCTGTTGGGGCTGGAGGGCGAGAGCCAGGGAAAGGAGGCCCTCCGGGAGGACATCCGGGAAATCCGCCTGGAGCAGGTCAGCCAGAGGATTGGTGAGGGCTTCTCCCTGGAGGGGCTGGACCTGACCTTTGAGAAGGGTGGGAAGTACGCCATCGTGGGCAGGAGCGGAAGCGGGAAGTCCAGCATCATCAGGCTGCTCACCGAATACGGGCCGGAGTACACAGGCCATATCCTGGTCAACGGGCGGGAGCTTTCTGGAATCGACAGGGAGAGCGTCATGCACCTGAGCCCGGTGTGCTACCAGCAGACCTACCTCTTCAACGACACGATCTTCAACAACGTGGCGCTGTACCAGGACTATACCAAAGAGCAGGTGGTGGAGGCCCTAAAGAAAGCGGGCATCTACGACACCGTCCGCAGGCTCCCCAGGGGGATAGAGGAGGAGATTCAGGAGAACGGGAAGAACTTTTCCGGCGGCGAGCTGCAGAGGATAGCCCTGGCCAGGCTGTTCCTTCGGAACAAGGCGATGACCTTCCTGGACGAGATCACCTCAGGCCTGGACAATGCCACCGCCTATGAGATCGAGGAAAGGCTGCTGGATGAAGACATGACCATCGTAAGCATCACCCACCGGTACAACAGGACGCTGATGCGGAAGTACCGCGAGATCATCGTGATGGACGGCGGGAGAATCGTGGAGAGGGGAAGCTTCGACGAACTGATGGAGAGGGAAGGGGCGTTCCATAGGCTGTATAAGGTTCTGGAGGAGTGATGGCAAAGGCATCTGGTGGTTCTGGTCGGCTGCCTCATTCCTGCCGCAGACGGCTCATTCCCTGGCCCTCACTATGTGGCATTGCTCCGAATGGTGATCACGGCCCTGGCCCCGCCCCAGGGCCCCGTGCAGTATTCCAGCCAGCCAGCCGGCCCGTACACCCGCCGGATGCGGTCGTAGACATTCTTCACGCCCAGGCTGTCGTGGGCGCTGTCCGTCGGGCCCTCTCCATGGATATACCGGTTCACCGCCTCCATGTCGCCGCCCCGGCCATTGTCGGTGACGGAGATCCGGATCTCTCCCGGGCCCGCCATCTCAGCGCATATCTCGATCCGGCCATCCTCCCGGACGGAGTCGAAGCCGTGGATGATACAGTTTTCCACCAGGGGCTGGATGATCAGCTTCGGAATCAGCACCGCGCTGCACTCCGGCGCGATGGCGTACACAAACTGAACCGTCCCTCCGCCGCTCATCTTCTGCAGCTCCTCATACTGGCGGATGATTCCGATCTCCTTTTCCAGAGGGACCAGGCCATTGGGCTCCCTGGTATTGTAGCGCATGATCTGCACCAGGCGGTTGAGCTGCTTCGCGATTGCCTCCTGCCCGCACAGAAGCGCGTGGCAGCTCACAGTCCCCAGGGTGTTATAGACAAAATGGGGATTGATCTGGGCCTGCAGGAGCTGCAGCTCCGCGTTCTTCTGTTTTTCCGCGCTCTCCCATACGTCACGCAGCATCTGTCGGATCTTCTCCTGCATCCGGTTGTAGCCACGGTACAGGATGCCGATTTCGTCATTGCCCAGATTCCGCTCCTCCACAGGCTCCGCAAGCCCCCGCTCCATCTGCCCTGCCAGGCGGACGATGGGCGCGGTGATGGTGCGGCTCAGCAAGGTGATGAAAAAGATTCCCACCAAAAAGGCCACCGCCAGGAGCACCGGCAGGATCCACAGCATCTGCAGGGACATCCTGTTGATGTCGTCCACCGGGATGACCGTCAGAAGCTCCATCCCCTGGGCCACCCTGTCCTTCTGCACCAGGTACTGCTTCCCCTGGTAGCCGCAGTAATCCGTGTCCCGCCCCATGGATTTCCAGACTGAAACCAGGCTTTCCGCGGATAAAAGCCCCTCCATCCCCTGGCTGGCATATAGGACATTGCCCTTTTCGTCCAAAATGGCCAGCTGGGCCCTGTCCGGCATCTCCGACATGTCGATGCGGTTCTCGATTTCCGCGAAGTCGATGCCCGCCACCATCACGCCCAGGTCTTTCACCTCATACCCCTCCTGCCAGGTGAAATACTGATACCGCAGAAGCTTTGCCATGAACAGCTTTCCCGGAGCCGTCTCATCCACGAACCAATGGCTCTCCCCGGCTTTCTCCATGACCTTTTCGTACCAGTCGAAAGCCTCCATGCCCGTATTCCGGTAAAATCCGCTTTCAAAACCGTTCCACTTCTCCAGGTACACCGCCATGGGATACTCCCCCGACACCAGGAGGGCATGTACCTCTGCCGGGTAGAAGAGCACCTCCAGCATGGCCTCCTGTACCTTGCGCTCCTCCACCATGTTCCAGAGGTTGAATCCGTCCTCCCGGGGATTGGTATAAATCAGCGTCTCCGCTATGGTGGACACATTTTTCCGGCTATCCGTGATGTAGGCATTTTCATTGTCGCACACCACGTCCATGGCATTGTCCACGGAGCGGAAGATTTCCCGGATGCCATTGGCATTGGTGGTGATCGCCATGGAGAAGTTCTTCTGGAAGTACTGCCTGAAGACTTTGTGGTAATATCCGGAAAGGAAGATGCCCGCCGCCAGGATGAGCAGCAGGAGCAAAACACAGAACAGCACCGACATCTTTTTTCGCAGTCCCATGTCACGATATGCATTTTTCATGCCCATACCTCTCTCATCCATTTCTGTGCCAGTATTTCTCCCGATATTCCCCGGGAGTCATGTTCATGTTGCGCCGGAATACTTTATTGAAATAACCGGCATCCCTGTATCCCGAAAGCCTGGCAATCTCCTTGACGGGGCTGACGCTGTGCTGTAGCTGCTCACAGGCGAAGCGCAGCCTTTTCTCCTGGATGTAGTCCGTGACCTTCATGCCGGTCTGCTCCAGGAAAAGCCTGCCCAGATATACAGGGGACATGGACAGCTCCCAGGCCAGCATGTTGATGTCCAAATCCGGAGAGGAGAACTGCTCCTGGATGGCCTTCTGCATCTCCCCTATGACCAGGCTGCTGTTGGGCTTCTCCTGCTGCATGGCCTGGGCGAACTGTCCCCGCAGCCAGGCCGTCCGCTCCGGCACAGGGCAGTCCATGATTTCCTCCTGCAGCCGCCTCTCGGTCTGAAGCAAAAGTCCGTAATCCATCTTCAGGCAGGTTTTGCGGTAATCGATCAGCGGCGCAATCAGATGCTGCCACAGCCCTATGTCCTCCAGGCTTAAATTGTCCTGGAGCCGTTCCACCCGGTCGAGGAAGCGCTCCACCATCTCCCTGTCCTTTTCCTCTATGGCGCATTTCAGCACGTCCCTGTACTCGTCGCCGCATATTTTTATGAAAAAAGAAGTGCTCTCCTGCCGGACTGCCGTCTTGCAGATCATGTCCTGTAGGGTGCGCAGGGCATCGGCATCCAGGGGCTTGAGCACATAGCCCTTTACCTGGTACCGGATCGCCAGCTGCGCTGTCTCGAAATCTCCGTATGCGCTCACGAAGAACAGATTGATGTCCGGGTATTTTTCATAAATCTGCCGGCACAGCTCCCTGCCGTCCATCACCGGCATCTTCACGTCGCTGACCACGATGTCCGGATGCCTGGCCTCGATGAGCTTCAGGGCCTCCGCGCCGTTGAAGGCGCAGAGGGGCTGTTCGCATCCGATCGATGCCCAGTCAATCAGCTGCTGCAGGCACTGGCAGCTCATATGGTCGTCATCTACGATCAGTACTTTCATGCAGGCATTCTCCTCCTTTCACGGCAATCCTGAGAAACCTCCAAAAGCCGGACAGCGAATTCTTATCTCTTGGATAAGGATTCCTCCATCCGGCAAAGCATCAGCAACACGGTCTATCTTTGGCTTGTGTCTTAAGGACGGGAACGGTATGCGTCATACTGTGCCTGTACTTCCTCGATGATTTTATCGATTCCCGCATCCTTTAAGGCTTTCTGGTATTTCGGCAGATATTCCTCCGGGTTGTAGAAACCGGCAAGCAACAGATAGTGATACTCCTGACCAACAGCATCCGCTGCCGCCATTTCCGCCTCCACCTTCGAGCTGTCAAAAGAAAAACCTGCCAGGATACTTATCTCTGCTTCTTTGCTGAAATTGTCATACCTTTCCTTCTTGTCTGCAGATTCACCCACTTTCAAAGAGGGTGCCATGACATTACAGCTGCACCAGACATCATTTTTCCAACCCGCATCCGGCTTCACAGTAACATAGCCTTCTGCGTCTTTGGTGTAATGCTCTTCCTCGATTCCATAGCAGAACAAATCTGCAAGTACTTGGTCTGTGCTCAGCAATCCCAGGAACTTCAGACAGGCATCTGCCTTTTGCGTTTTTGCGTTCACCATGTAGGCAGAGCCGAATGTACCATCATAAGAGAGATAGTTTTTCGTCTCCAGCATAGTACCCACAGGTGTCCCATAGCGCAGGGATGCCGTGGCGATATTGTCCGGAACAGTTGTCCACTGTACACATACAGCATCTCCCTCCGCCAGCATTTTTCCCACTTCATCCGCAGGCAGCTCCTTGCTCTCCACAAATTCCGGATTAATGTAGCCTGCCTGGTTCCACTCGTACATCAATGTGACAAAGTCCTTGTATATGTCGGATTCCACCATATTTTCCACTGTCGTCCCCTCATCGATGCGGATGCCCAAATAATCGCGAAACGCCAGAGTATACGTATCCTCCACATAGCAAAGCCATGGATCGCCCTGTGGCAGCCATGCATTGGTTGCTCCCTTTTCATAAGCTTCCTTTAAGAACGGGGTCAAATCGGCAAAATTCTTTACATTGGAGAAATCCCAGCCATACTCTTCCGCTTTCTCGGCAGAGTAGACAAGGCCATGGCCGATTGCCGCCTCCTTGTAGACAGGAACAAAATAATTCCGTCCGCCAAACTGTGCCGCCTGCCAGATATTCTCCGGCATGGAGTTATATAAATCCGGGTAATTCTGCAGCAAGTCCGTCAAGTCCATGGCGCTGTTCTCGCTGATATAATTTCTGCCGTTGGCCCAGGCTGCCGTCCAGTACAGGTCGATGTCCTCTCCTGAAGCCAGGGCCAAGGCAATCTCCGGTTCTTCTTTCTGGGTAATCATGGACACTGTCACGCCGATGCGCGGCTCGATGTATTCGTTGATGGCAGCTTCCACTTTCGCTTTATCCGGATTGTCCTCACTTGTGAACACATACCATTTGATGTTGACGGTCTCCCCTGAAGCGGGCTGTTCTGCCTCCTGTCCGGCATCGCTGTCGCTCTCTGCCTCCGGCGCGCTCTCCTCTGTGGAGCTCTCTTTCGTTTCCTGGGCGCTCTCTTCCGCTTCCTGCACGTCCTTTGACGTATCCTGCGGCTTGCTCCCGCATCCTGCCATCATGCTGCATGCCAGCAGCAATGCCATGATTTTACATGTCCTCTTTTTCATCCATTTCTCCTTTTCTTTCCTGAATCATGTATAGTATCTATCTAAACCGCCAGCCTATGTACGGCTTAAACCTTTTTCATCCCTTCACGGATCCCACCGTCAGCCCCTGGACGAAATACTTCTGGAAGAAGGGGTAGGCAATCATGATGGGCCCGATGACGGTCACCAGCATGGCCATGCGGGCGGAGAGTTCGGGCACGCTCTCCCATATCTGCGCCGCGGCTACGCTGCTCATGTCGGGATTGTTCAGCATCTCAATCTTCTTCTCAATCTGCATCAAAAGCGTCTGCAATGGCAGCTTGCCCTGGGTCTTGATATAGAGGTAGCCAGTCTCCCAGTTGTTCCAATAGCCAATTGCCACCATGAAGCCCACCGAAGCCAGAGCGGGAAGCAGCAGGGGCATGACCACCTGGGCATAGATGCGGAATTCCCCCGCGCCGTCTATCTTGGCGGATTCTACCAGGGCCTCAGCGATGTTGCCCTGGATGTAGGTGCGCAGGATGATCACGTGCATGGCCGAAATCGCAGGCAGGAACAGTATCAGCATGTTGTCCTTCAAATGGTAAATCGTGGTGTTTACCATATAGTGGGACAGCTGCCCGCCGGAGAACAGCATGGTTCCCAACAGAAGGATGGAGAACTCCTTGCGCAGCACGAAGTTCCTGTGGCTTAAGGCATAGGCCAGCATGCTCATGAAGAACAGGCTCACCGCCGTCCCTACGATAGTGATGCAGATGGTGTTCCGATAGGAGAGCAGCAACTGGGAGCCCATGCTCAGCACATACTCCCACCCCTCCGTGGACCATTCCAGCGGCACGAAGGAGAAGCCCTTCACCCGCAGGCTATGGTCGCTGCTGAAGGATGCCGCCAGCACCAGCAGCATGGGCAAGAGGCAAGCCAGCGCCAGAACCGCCAGCACAATGAGAAGCACAATCTGTCCTACAGTCTTTTTCTTCATAGCCGCTCCTTAAAACAGTGAATTCTCGGGCGAAATCCTGCGCACAATCAGGTTGGTGGCAATCACCAGGACGCATCCTATCACGGACTGGTAAAAGGTCATGGCCGCCATGGCGCTGTAATCCGCGGAAGTGGTGATGGCGTTGAGCAGGTAGCTGTCCAGCACCTGGGTGGTCTCATACAGCGCCCCTGTGTTCTTGGTGACCTGATAGAACAGGCCCGTATCGGAATGCAGGATGCCTCCCACGCCCAGGAGCGTCATGATCGTCACCATGGGCAGCAGCATAGGCAGTGTGATGTAGCGGCGCTGTTGTCTGCGGTTGGCTCCGTCCAGGGTGGCTGCCTCGTACAGCTCGGTGTCGATGCCGGTGAGGGCCGCCAGGTACAGCACGGATCCGTAGCCTGTGCCTTTCCAGATTTTCACGATGAGCAGAATCATGGGCCAGTATCTGCTCTCCAGGTAAAAGGGAATCTTGGCTTTCCCCAAGGCCTCCAGCAGCTGGTTGATCAGGCCTGTGTTGGTCTGTAGGAATGCGGATACCAGATAGGATACTGCCACCCAGGAGATGAAGGTGGGCAGGATCAGTATGCTCTGCAGCGCCTTCCCCGCTTTTTTGAAGACCAGCTCGTACACGGCTATGGCCAGTCCCACATCGCACACCGTCCCCACTGCCGTGAACAGCAGATAATACGCGATGGTGTTGCGGGTGATCCGCCAGTATGTGGCCCCGTTCAGGAACAGCAGCCGGAAATTCTGCAGTCCGCACCATGGGCTTTTGTACAGCCCCAGAGAATAATCGAAATTCTTGAACGCCAACACCAGCCCGCTCATGGGCACATAGGAAAACAGGATCAGCATCGCCACCGCGGGCAGCGACATCAGAATCAATGTCCTGTCTTTCCATACCCTCCCAAACCTTTTTCTCCATCGCTCCATCTTGTCTCTCCAGTCTTTTGGCAGTTTTTATAGTTTTCTCTGCGAAATCGATGTTTGTTTATCTATAGTTTAGCATTTTCCGGGGATTTGGGATATTGTAAATACTATACATTTATGGTAGATTATATACTTCTGCGTCATATTGTCTGTTTTATTTGTTTATCCTGACGGAGTGTGGCTTTCGATTTTTGATATAAAAACAGGAGCAGCCTCAAAGGGCCGCCCCTGAATAGTATCTACGGCATCCGCCTGGCTTATTGGTCAAAACAATTCTACACGGACAAGCAGCAAATCTATCAGATTGCAATGGAATATACCGCTGTCATCATAGAAATTATGTGGAATATCCATGCGGACAATGATTTTTTTGAAAAAGTCCTTTGTGAGCATCAAAGACGCAAGCTCAGAGGATTCTTTTTTATCAGTATCCATCTGGAATGCTGACTGAATGTAGACTTTTTTATCTGCGTCATTTACAACGAAGTCAATTTCCCTCTGCATATTCGCACCGCCGGTACGGTCGGTCACCATACCCACATCAACGGAATATCCCCGGCGCAGAAGCTCGTTGTAGAGGATGTTTTCCATCATGTGGCCGGGATCGTATTGGCGATAATTCAATCGGGCATTGCGGAGGCCGATATCCGTGTA
Source organism: uncultured Acetatifactor sp. (assembly GCA_948496895.1). Taxonomy (GTDB): domain Bacteria; phylum Bacillota; class Clostridia; order Lachnospirales; family Lachnospiraceae; genus Acetatifactor. The sequence goes on from CAOOJO010000044.1 coordinate 9,569, forward strand.
GTAGTATTTGTTAGGATAGTTGAAATAGGTCTTCCTCTTCACATCATAGCGCTTTGCCATAGAAATAAGGAACGAATCGATGATGTGCTGCACATAGTTGGAAACCAGTGTGGAGTTGACCTTTTCGTTCTTCATGCTGGTCAGCGCATTGGCTATGTTCGTGGGATTCGTCAGGGAACTGATCTGTGAAGCGAGGAAATCCAGGATATCATTCAGGATGTCCTCACGTTCCATGCCGCCTCGCTCTACGATGTCCTTTACATACAATTCGCTGTACAGAGAGGACAGATAGTCTTTTTTATCCTTTTCATCCGCTAATGCCAGCAGGCGCGGCATGCCGCCGTAGAGCATATAGGTGTCCAAGGCCTTTCGCTCGTCACCGCCTACATGGGAGTAAAATTCCTCAAAGGACAGAGGGAACACATGGATTTGGGTAGCACGGCCACGGAACTCGGTGGCAATATCCTTTGACAGCCCTTTCGAATTGCTGCCGGTCACATATACATCCAAATTCTTATATGCTTTGAGCTCATTCAGCATATCGTAGATGGAAACCGTGATTCCGCCGTTTTCTTTGTCGATGACTTTTATGGTAAGCTGGACCTCATCGATGAAGAGATAGAATTTCTCATCTTTCTTTTCCGCAACAAGGGCCTCCACATATTCGCAAAGCGTGATGGGATTCCGGAACTTATAGTAACGTCTCTGATCCAATTGGATTTTTAGGATATGGTCTTCCTGAACTCCCTGTGAGAGAAGGTGCTCATAGAACAAATCAAACAGCAGTACCGACTTTCCGCAGCGGCGGATGCCAGTGATTACCTTGACTTCGCCGTTCCACATGTTATGAATCATGCGATTCAAATAAGAATCCCGTTTTATCATCTCGGTTACCTCGTACTTGCGACGTTTGCGTTGCTACTTCCCTATATAGTATGCCATAAATTTCCCAAATTATCAATAGCACTGTTTTTATTTTACAATAACCGAAAAAAGGTATTGACTCTCCCCTTAGGTCAGAAGGTAAACTGTCTATAGATTCGAATCAGCCACTAAAAAACTTAGAAATCACTTAACAGCCTGCCGGCAGGTAAAATCCGGAGCCTGCCATAAGCAGCTGTAATGGGATTTCCGGAAGCTCCAACGAAAGTTGCTGCCATTTCCGAAAACCCGGCCGAAACTTCCGCAGGAAAGGAGAGAAGATATGCTGCAGATAGGAGAATTTTCCAGAATATGCCAGGTCAGTGTCAAGACGCTCCACCACTATGGCAGGATCGGGCTGCTCGTGCCGGCGGAGGTAGACCATATTACCGGCTACCGCTATTACCGCACAGAGCAGATCGACACCATGAACTACATTCAGCGCCTGAAACGCTATGGCTTTTCCCTGGAGGAAATCCAGAGCATCCTCACCATTTCGGACAATAGGGAGCTTGCGGACACGCTGCGGCGCCAGAAAGAGAAGTTGAAGCAGGAACAGCAGGAAATGGCCATTATCCTCAACGAGCTTCAGACACACATTTCCGTATTCGAAAGGACAGGTGACATTATGGATTATCAGAAAGGCTATACCATTGAAGTGAAAGATTCCCCGTGCATGAACGTCCTGGCACACCGGGCCGTCATGGGGGTGGATGAATTCGGGAAATATTACAGCAGGCTGTTTGAGCGGGTGCCGAAGGAGCATGTCACGCCCACCGGCTTAAACGGCACCAGGTATTACGATGAGGAGTTCAACCAGGAATCCTCCGATATCGAAGTGTTCATTGAAATCAAGGAGAAGGACAAGGCCGACACGGTGATTGAATCCTGCCGGTGCGCCATGACGATCCACCGGGGCGGGTACTCCACGCTTTCCGAAGCCTACGGCGCAATCGTTTCCTGGATCATGGAGAACGGTTACGAAATCGCGGGTGCGCCCTTTGAACGCTACACCAAAACACAGTTCCATTCCTACTCCCAGGAAGACTGGGAGACGGAGGTCTACTTTCCGATTCGGGAAAAAAGCAGGGGATAGGGTGCAAGCCTGTTCACCGCCTCATCCAGAATCAGCAGCTCCATGTCATGCATAACGGCAAAAGCAGGCGCTGTTCCATACTCAGGTAACAGGCCTGCTTTTGCCTTGATTTCGGGCCAAAAACCAGAGTACTTCGTAACACTAAGGTATTAAACTGTAACGCTTTCAAAATTAGGTATGCTATGGGCGGCAGTATCTGACC